>JAFGUR010000099.1 GCA_016938425.1 Fusobacteriaceae bacterium | reverse complement strand
TAAAATATTTAAATTTTAAAATACAAATTAATTTTTATATTAGATTTTACAATAAAAAATAAAGGAGTGAAATCAATGAACATGAAAAAATTTTTAGTACCAGCTTTTATAGCAGCATCTCTTATGGCAAATGCCGATGAGGTAAATTTATCAAATCTTTTGACAAACACAAAATTTACTGTGGACACTCGTCTAAATTATGTTTCAAAAGATGATGATGCAAATGACAAAGAAAATAGTGATTTAAGGTTAAGATTTAGATTAAACTTTGATTCTAAAGTTAATGAATTTGCGTCAGTTAAAGGGCGTGTGAGACTTACAAATGACTATGATTTAGGAGATAACACTGTAAAAGGGACTTCTGAAAAAGCTAGTTTATTTACTGATATTCTATACTTTGACTATAAAAAAGGAAATCACGAATTATTAGCAGGAAGATATACTCCATTCTATAAAGTAAGTAATTTTTTCCTTACTGATGGAGAAAAAGAAGGAGTTGGATATTTAGGTAAACTTGGAAATACAGACCTAAGAGCTGGATATTTATTAACATCAAACGCTGATAATACTGAAATAACAGATAAATCAGATATTATGTACTTACAAGCAGTACATAGTTTAAAATTTGAAAATAGTGTTTTAAAATTAGAAGCCACAGGAATGGCAATAAACCAACCTAAAGGATCTACAAGCGATGATTCTAAAGGATTTATGCTAGGTGCTGATTATACTCAAAACTTAAGTTCTGTAATTGAATGTGCTCAAATTAGAGGTGAATATATTCAAACTGATGATGATGGTGAAAACAAAGGTTATAGTATGGGAGTTGTTTTTGGGTCAAAAAAAATAGAAAAAGCTGGAGATTGGAAAGCTGAAGTTGAATATAAAGAAGCTGGAGAAAATAATACTATTGCTCCAGTTAAAAATAGAGATCAAAAAAATATAAAATTATGGGCTCAAACTTATATTGCTCCAAAAATGGATTTAGAAGTTGAGTATAATATAAGAGAAAAATTAAAAGGACCTAAAACAGTTGATTATTCGGAACTTCAAGTTTCTATAAATCATAAATTCTAATTTTTCATGGTAATAAAGTGTCGTCTCTCTCTTTTAACGGGTGCCATTATATGGCACCTTTATATTTTATCTAAATTTTAAGGAGGCTTTTATGAAATTTCTTAGTTATTTAACTTTTATTTGTATCTTTAGTTTTTTGTCTTTTAATATTTTCAGTCAAAATACAATTTGGATTATTGGAGATTCTACCGTTTCTTCCTTCAATGACGACTATTATTATCCAAGATATGGTTGGGGAACACAAATGCAAAATTTCATTGATGTAAATAAATATGAGGTTAAAAATATTGCTTTGTCAGGTAGAAGTTCTAAAAGCTATGTCTTAGAAAAAGAATATGAGTATTTTATTAAAAATATGAAAAAAGGAGATTACTTATTTTTAGGATTTGGACATAATGATGAAAAATATGAAAAAGAAAGATACACTAACCCAAATGGGGATTACAAAACACCTGGTTCTTTAGCAAATAGTCTTTATGAAAATTATATTTCAAAAGCTAATCTAAAAGAAGTTAAAACTATCTTATATACTCCTATTGTAAGAAGAACTTTGGATAATTGGACAGATGAAGAACTTCATATTACTAAAAATTCTGGAGAATTTGAAGGAGGAGACTATAGAAAATCAATTTTAGACTTAGGAAAAACACTAAACATTCCAGTAATAGATTTAACTTCTCTTACGAAGAATCTTTATGATAATTTAGGAGTAAATGAAACTAAGTATCTTCATGCATGGACTTCTTCTAATCCTTCTAGTATAGATAATACCCACACAAATATTTGGGGTGCTAATTATAATGCTTATTTTATGGCAAAAGAATTATATAATATGAATCTTGAAAATATTTCAAAAGCAATTCTACTAAATAAAATAGATAAATCCCCTTCTAAAAATGAAATATTAATAACAAATCCAAATTATGTTGAAAAAACTTATAATAATATTCAAAAAAATAGCGAGTATTGGGAGGATTTTTCAATATTTAAAGGAACTATATTTGGGGACACCGGTGGCACTATTGATAAAAATAATTTTTATATTGGAAAAAATTCAGAAGGTAATATGAATATAAAAATAATTGGTAATAAAGGAAAAATTGCAAATAGTGTTGATGGAATTGCCATGTATTACTATAAAATTCCTGCAGGAAGTACATTTACATTAAAAGCTTTAATGACAATAAATGATTTTGCAGTAAATAATCAAGTTTCTTTTGGTTTAATGGCTAGAGATGAAATATACATTGATGAATATATAACTTCTCCTATAGGAGATTATGTGGCTATTGCTCCTCTTAAACTTACTCAAGTTGGAAATATATGGAATAGTTTTGCAAGAAAAAATGGCACTTTATCTGAAGGAGGAATAATGAAAAATTCATACTCAAAAGGAGATATTATTCCTTTAACTTTATCAGGAACAAGTGATGGTTATTCAGGAAAATTTGGTGATGAAGAACCTATCTCTGGTGGTTTTGATTTTCCTCTCACAAAAATAGATTCAAAGTATATTTATATTGGAATGTTTGCCTCAAGAAATGCAGATGTTACTTTTTCAAATATAACTCTAATAGTTAATGGGAAAGAAGTAGTTTTAAATAAGTAATTTTTTGTAACTACTCAAATATAAAAAACTTTCTAAAATTAAAGCTTTTATATAACTGAGTAGTTCCATTTTTTTTAATATTTGATTTTTAAAAAAAATTCTGTTATACTAATTAGTCGAGCAAAATCAACAAAATTACTAAACTAATATATAAATCACTTTAAATTATATATATAAATTTACTATATAAAAGAGGGCTAATAATTATGAAAGTAAATAGAACCATTGAAAGAGCTATTGAAGTTTTATCTTTGTTATCAAAAGAAAAAAAAGGTTTAAATATTAAAGAATTGTTAGAAATAATGCAAATTCCCAAAACAAGTTTGTATGATATACTTGAAACCCTTGTTTTTCTAGAAATGATAGAAAAAGATTTTAATGAACAAAATAGATATAAGATTGGAATTAAAAGTTTCCAAATAGGGAATAGTTATTCTGGGAATAGAGAACTTTTTTCTCTTATAAAAAAGCCTATGCAAGAATTAGCCGAAAAGACTAATAATACTGTCTTTTTTGCTGTTGAAAATAATCATGAGATTGTATATATGTCAAAATTTGAACCAGAAAAAGCTATTATCACAACTTCAAATGTTGGTAGTACAAATCCTATGTATTGTACTTCTTTAGGAAAAGCTATTTTATCCTTTAGTCCTGAACCTAAAATGAAACAAATGATTGATTCTCAATCTTATGTAAAAAAAACAAGCTTTACTCTTTCAAAAGATGAACTTTTAAAAGAAATTGAAATAATTAAACAAAGAGGTTATGCTATTGATAATTGTGAGGTAGAAGAACACATGCTTTGTATAGGAGCCCCTATTTTTA
The DNA here is from genome assembly GCA_016938425.1 of Fusobacteriaceae bacterium. Taxonomy (GTDB): domain Bacteria; phylum Fusobacteriota; class Fusobacteriia; order Fusobacteriales; family Fusobacteriaceae; genus JAFGUR01. The sequence continues at coordinate 17,962 of JAFGUR010000099.1, read as the reverse complement.
ATCACAATAAAGAAGTTATTGGAGCTATAAGTATATCCAATTTGTATTCTGAAAATAGAAATATTGAAGAGGAAGCATCTGAACTTTTAAAGACTGCTCAAGAAATTTCACGTAAATTAGGTTGTTAAATTTTTAAAAAAAATGGCTCTGTCATATTTAAATTTGTACTTATTGTGTTGAAAATTATAGTTTCCTATAAATATAAAAAGAGATTTTACTTTTAGATAAAATCTCTTTTTATTTTATTAAATCTGTTTTCTACCATATTCTATAGTCCCTATCACTTATCAAATAATACTAAAATGCTTAAGTGCATACTCTATACCATCATCTTCAATTCTTTTCGTTACAAAAGAAACAATGTCAAAAAGTGAAGGATGGCTATTGCCCATAGCTATACTATTTGAAATATAGTTAAACATAGGTAAATCATTATTACTATCTCCTATTGCAAAACAATCCTCTAGTTTTATATCTAAATGTTCTTGTATACATTCTATTCCTGTAGCCTTAGAAAACCCCTTTGGAACTATTTCAAAAAAATCATTTCCTCTATCTATATAATCAAACTCATCTAAGATATATTCAAAAAATTCTTCTTTTTTACTATTTTTATTAATCCACATAACAAACTTACTAAAATTTAAATTATCATCATCCCAAGTTTTAGTTGTATCTATCCCCTGTTTTTTAAACATTTCTTTTATCTCTATAAGTTCTTTAGTCAGTGGCTTTAAGTTATCAAAATATACTGCTTCATTTCCTTCAGGTATAGCCGTTATATCATATTCTCTTAATTTCCCAACTATTTCACGGCATTTCTCATTAGAAAGTTCTTTTTCAAATATTGCCTTCCCATTATAAAAAATATGTGTTCCACAACCACAAACATAACCATTAAATTCTAAATCTTTGATCTCTTTAGGAATTGCATGAAATGTTCTTCCTGTATTAATAAAAAGTAAATGTCCATTTTCTTTTGCTTTTCTCAAAGATTTAATTGTGCTTTTAGGTATTATATGGTTATCTTCTGTCATAATAGTTCCGTCAATATCAAAAAATATAGCTTTCTTTTTCATTTCTTCCTTCACCTCAGATTAAATTTTTACACCTTCCATTGTATAATAAAACTCATCATTAGCCAACATTAAAAGTAAAAAATATTAAATCTCATTTATTCCTGAGGAAATTTTCTTTTTAATTCCATCAATGTCCAGCCAAATATCAATATTTGACATATTTATTACTTGAGTTCTTTCAACATTAAATTTCAAATTTTTAGTTGCATTTAAATAATCTACAATTTCAATATTTGTTGCATACCATATATCATCTTTAAACGACATTCTTTCACAGATTTCTTCAATCAAATCCCAATTGTTGTCATTATCAAATTCATAGCTATGTCCCCAAATATAAAACATATACAAATATTGGGTTTTGTTTAATGACAAAAATTCTTTCACATGTTTTAATGCGTTTTGATTATGATGACAAGTGCTTTGCCACTTTAAAAAATTTTCAGGAATATTATAAGTTTCATGTCCACCTACAACCCGTGAATATTCTATTCCCAAATGTGGAAGTAGTTCAACTATTTCTTCTGTATAAGATCCATTTGGATATGACATCCCTCTAACTGGATATCCTACAATTTTTTCTAATATTTTTCTATCCTCAAATATTTGTAACACAAGCTCTTCTTTAGGAATTCTTGATATTGTTGGATGATTAAATGTATGTACTGCAACTTCATGTCCTTTATAAAGTTCTTCTACCTCATCTTCTTGAACTCTATCTGTTGTTCCTAATAATCCTGAATTTAAATGAAATGTAGCCTTTATCTTATGCTTATTAAAAATTTCTACTAATCTTTTATCTGCATTTTTCCCATCATCATAACTTAAAGTAAAAACCTTATTTTTCCCTTCTGGGAAGCAAATATATATCCTTTTCATAACTACCTTCTTTATAATCTATATTTTTTATAATTTTTATTTTCTAAAACATTGAAAATTATAGCTGATATAAGGCAAATAATTCCACAAATTATAAATACCTTTCCCATTCCTATCTTTTTTGCCATTTGTCCACCTAAATAACTTCCTATCACAGAACTATATCCAAATAAAGTTAAGGTATTCATAACTTGCCCTCTTGTATGAAGTTCTTTTGGAACAAAAGTCTGCACATAATCTACAAGACATAAATATAAAAGCATATAGTTAAAACCATGTATAAGCCATATTAAAAGTATATTTTTTGATGATAATAAAGTTCCATAGAAAATCCATCTAAAACCATATACTAAACCTGAAAGAGTCATTAAATTTATAATCCCAAATTTTTTATGTGCCTTATCAAATATAAACATAATTGGAAATTGGCTTAAGGAACCCAACATAATTCCAATTCCTAAAAGCTCTAAAGGAATTCCAATTTCTTTACTATAAACACCATGAAATGACTGGAAAAATGCATTGGTAGAAGAAAGTATAAATACATAAAAGTATATTTTTACAAGTTTTCTGTCTTTAAATAATTCTGAAAATTTCTTCATATCCTTTGATTTTTTATGTCCTTTTACCGTCGGAATTTTAAATGAAATTAAAAATGATAAAAACATAAAGAAAAAACAAATATAAAACATATATACACTTTTTACAGCTACTATCTTTCCACCTATAGCTGTCATTATTGCATATCCTAAAGATCCTATAAGTCTTATAGTCGAAAACTTAAAGTTATATTTCCTTGATAAATCCATTACAATTGTATCATTAATTGGACTCATTGCCTTATGAAAAAAATTAAATGCTATAACTCCTATCATAGCCAAAATAAAATTTTCTTTAGCTAAAGGCGTTATAAATACAGTTAAAACTGCTCCTATTAATATAATTTTCAAGATATTATTTTTGTTTTCTGATTTATCACTTAGGCTTCCCCAAATAGGCTGAGAAACAATACTTATAAAAGCACCCATTGAATTTAATAATCCTATTTGAGAATAACTAAAATTAATTTCAGAAAAATATATACTTATATAAGCTGTTACAATTGAACCAGCCATAAATATTGATGAATAATAAAGTGCTAATGTATTGAAAGTTTTATTTTTAAACATATTTCTTCCTTTTACTCAAATAATTTAAACTTCCTTATACAAACCATTTAAAAATCCAACTATTTCTGATGATTTTTCTGGAATTGCATTTTCTAAAAGTATATCAATATTCGGTTTTTCAATTTTTAATTTTTTTATTAAATGTTTATAATTAAATAAACCTTTTCCTGTATAAACTGTTTTTATCTTTCCATTTTCTATAACAAAATCTTTTGAATGAATAATTGCAATTTTATCCCCAAAAAGTTCAAAGGATTTATCAACTATTTTCTCTTGATTTTCATAATTATTTTCATCCAATAAATTTACTGGGTCAAATATAACTTGTAAATTATTAGAATTTATTTTATCTAAAACATACTTCATTCTTTCAGGAGTGTTTACAATATGCTTTGTTACAGCCTCTATACCAACTATTACTCCAAATTTTTCTGCTTCTTCTACCAATGGTTTTAAATTTTCTATAAAATGCTCTAAAGCTTCTTCACTATGGTTTCCCTCATTAAAAGAATAATCTCCATTTAATGAACCTGTTTCTGTTCCAATGATAGTACAACCAAAATCTCTAGCATATTTAATATGTTCTTTAAAATAATCAGATAATTTATTCATCTCTAATCCTTTATGTCCCATATTTATATAACAACCTAAAACTGCAATTCTAATATCTTTTCTATCCAATTTTTTTCTTATATTATTTGCAAATCCTGCTGTAATTTCTCCTTTTTTCCCTTCAAAACCCTCTATTGATTTTTTAAGTGCCAATTGAATAGAGCTAAATCCTTTTTCTGAAATTATATTAGCAATTTCTTCTATTGAACCCTTTGCAAAATCATGAGTTCTCACTCCTATATTTAACATAAACACTCCTTTTTTTCTAAGTTGTAAATTTCTCTATTTCTTCATTAAGTTCATCCATTTTTTTAGTAATCTCATTAATTTCACTTAATTTACTCATTAAAATTTTAGAAATAGAATCAGAAATTCTAAAATTTCTTTCTTCTTTATCTTGAATTTCAATGATATGAGTACTTACCAAATTAAGTGCTTCTGTAATTTCTGAAGTAGCAATTTTTTGCTCTTCAATACTTATAGACATTTCTCCCACACTGCTACTATTTATCTCTGTTTTTCTTAAAATTTCTTCCAATTTTCTGTCAATTATTTTATTTAATTCAAAACCATCCTTAACATTTTTAAAAACTTCTTCATTAGCAGTTTTTACTAAAGAAACTCTCTGATTCATGTTTCTAACAATACTATCTATTCTTCCTGTTTCTTCATTAGTTTGTTCTGCAAGTTTTCTAATTTCTCCTGCAACTACTGCAAATCCTCTTCCTGCTTCTCCTGCTCTTGCTGCTTCAATTGCTGCATTCAGAGCAAGTAAATTTGTTTGTTCTGATATTCCAGTTATTGAGTAAAGGATTTTTCCAATATCTTTAGATAAGCTAATAAGTTCATCAATTTTCTTATTAGCATCTTCTACACTAATATTTATAAGATCCATTCCTTTCAATAAATTTTTTATAAAATTTTTACTGTCATTTATTTCTTTTACTATTTTTTTGGAGTCTTCTACTGTTTTTTTAGATGACTCACTCATATTCTCTGTACCTGCTGAAATTTCCTCAATAGAAGCTACTACTTGCTCAATACTAGCTGTTTGATTATGAACATTATCTAAAACTACTGAGATATAATTTTGTAACTGCAAAACTCCTTCATTTTCTTCTAAATCATAATTTTTTTCATTTCCTTTGACTATAAAGTTTAAAGAATCTGAGAATCTTTCATTTTCATTTTTAACTTCATAAGAAATCTTTTTAACTCTATCTATTATATTTCTTAAGGTATGTAGAAAATGATTAAATTCAGCTCCCATGTCTTCAATTTCATCTTTAGATTTAATACTTATGTTTTTTGTTAAATCTCCACCTCTTTCTGCCAATTCTTCCATTTCTCTCTTTAATAATTTTATTGGAACAACTATTCCATTTGAAAGAATTAGTGTTAAAACAAATGAAACAAATATAATAACTACATTAATTATAACCAATTGTAAAATTGAATTTTTATAATAATTGTCATTTTCTAAAAAAATTCTAGCTCTTTCTTCATTTTGATAATTTATAAATTTTTCTATTATTTCCACTAATTTATTATAGTCATTTCCAGAAAGAATTTTTAATTTATTAGTTGCTTCCTCTACCTCGCCATTCCCACTGAGCTTAATTATCTCATCACTTGAACTTGAATATTTTTTCCAATATTCATTAACTTTTCCTAACTCTTCAGAATTTGTTGCATTTAATTCTGCAATTATTAACTCAATTGATTCTTTTAAAGGTTTTATTTTAAAATCTCTTGTAGAATCTTTTTCACTCTTGCCTTTCAGAACTACATGTTCAAACTCTCTTTGTCTATATAAAATTATCAAATTCTTTAAATTTTGAACTTTTTCCGTGTCAGCAATAAGCTTCTCTACTGAATTTCTGGTATTAAAATGTAATTTTCCCATGTTATTAACAGATATAAAAGATATTAATAGCAAAGATAAAATTGGAATCAAAAATATTAAAAGTAATTTTTTTCTTATAGAAAATTTTACTTTCTCTTTAGTTCCTTTCTCTTTCTTTGAAAAAATCTTTTTAATATTAATTTTTTTTAAACTATACTTTTTAGATTTAAATCTTTTAATCATAATTTTACCCCTTTTCATAGTTTATTTTTAGTTTGCCAACCTCAAACTTTTTAAAAACATATTAAAGAAATCTATTTCCTTAAAAATAATAATTTTATATTTTTATAAATATATATAAATTTCATATAATTTTATCAAAATACGAAAAGAAGCCCGTATAAATACGAGCCAATACTAATCAATATTTGCTTCTTCTATATTGTTTTTAATAATTTTTTCTCCAATAAAATCTTTAATAGTTAAATTTTTTATTGTCAATTTTTCAACATTTTCTACATAAAACCCTTGTTTCTTAACTTTTTCACAATTTAACATCATTGCTGGATAATCAGCTAGAGTTTCTTCTGAAAAAGAAATATAAACATTTTCAACTAATAAATTCTCTATTTTCTTTTCTGGAAGTCCACAAATAAATGCAGCACTTATATGTGCATTTTCACATTTTATATTTTTAAAGTAAACATTTCCAATTGAAGGTGTCCTTTCGTCTACAGGTATGAATTCTTTAGAACCTACATAATTACTTTTACCATCAGGATCACAGAAATAAAAAGAATTAATTACAAATGGAGCCTTAACTTCATTCATCTCTATATTTTCACAAGATATTTCTGATAAAATTGAGTCTTTTCCCCGACCTCTTCTTGTTTTTATACGAAGCCCTTTATCTGTATTAAAAAAAATACATTTTTCAATTTTAATATTATTTACTCCACCAGCAATTTCACTACCTATTACTACAGCTCCATGTCCCCTTTCCATATAACAATTTCTAACAGACATGTTTGTTGTAGGTTTTTTTAATTTTTTGCCTAAGTATATTTTACTTGATTTTATGGCTATACAATCGTCACCTACTGATATTTTTGTTCCCACTATTTCTATATTCTCACAAGACTCTGGATCAATTCCATCTGTATTAGGTGAGTCATCAGGATTATATATTTCCATATTTATAAATTTTAATTGTTTTGAATAAAATGGATGTACTGTCCAACAAGGTGAATTAGTAATTTTTATACCTTCAAAAACAATATTTTCACAATTTATTAACGAAATTGTTCTTGGCCTCCAAGCCCCTCTTTTTTTCTTGGCGTCAAACCACCAATCTTCTTTACCTGCATTTCCATCTATAGTTCCTTCACCAACAAATTTTACATTTTGTACATTTATTCCAGTAATTATCGATGTATATGAATCAAGGGGATTGCCTTCCCAAGAACCTAAATAATATTCATCTTTTTCATCAGTAGTTTCTATAAACCCTGGTAAAATAGACAAACTTTCTCTTATTTTCGTTCCTTTTATAATTGCATTTTTATCTAACTCAATAGTTATATTATCCTTTAAGAGAATACTTTTAACACTATACACCCCTTCTGGAATATATACTGTACTATTTTTAGGACAACTCATTATTGCTGTTTGAATGGAAAGAGTATCATCACTCTCTCCATTTCCTTTAGCACCAAATTTTTTTACATTTAGTTTTACATATTCTACTTCTGTCTCAAAATTAATTTTTGAAATTAATTTTTCTCCTAAGCTGTCTTTCAATTGTAACTCATATTTTTTATCTGGTCTTAATTGATTTAATGAAAATACATTATTTTCTATGTCTTTTACATACTCCTCATTTAAAAATAGCTTATATTTTTCTGGAGAATAATATGCAGAATTATTTATTAGTTCAAAAGCTACTCTTCTTTTACTAACATTTAAAATTTTTAGTTCCATAAGTATCTCCCTAATTATCCTTTTACACTTCCAGATGTTACTCCTTCAACAAAATGTTTTTGTGCTGCAAAGAAAAGAACTAATGAAGGAAGTATTGTAACTATTGACATTGCTATCATTTCATTCCATTTTGTTTCTGCTGATGCATCCATAGCCATTCTTAGAGCCAAAACTACTGGATATTTCTCAACACTCGAAATATATAATAATGGTCCTAAGAAATCATTCATTGACCACATAAATTGTAGTAAAGCTACTGAAATTATTGCTGGTTTTAAAACTGGTACAATTACATACCATAAAGTTTGTATTGGATTACATCCATCAATTTTAGCTGCTTCTTCAAGCTCTTTTGGTATCCCTCTTATAAATTGAATTAGCATAAATACAAAGAACGTATCAAAAGCTAACATAGAAGGAACTATTAAAGGCAAATAAGTGTCTAGCCATCCAAAATATCTAAAAATTAAAAATTGTGGAATATAAATTACAACACTCGGTAATAATAAAGTTGATATTAAAACTGCAAATAATGCTTTTTTCCCAAAGAATTTAAACCTTGCAAATCCATATGCAGTAATTACACATGAAACAATTGTTCCTAATACCTTAGGAATAATTATAAGAAATGTATTCATAAAATATCTTGCAAAAGTATATTCTGTACCTGTTTCCCATCCATTAACATAAGATGTAAAATCTAATCTTTTAGGTATAAAATTTATTGATGTAAATATTTCATTGTTACTTTTAAACGAAGCTCCAAACAACCATAATAACGGATATAGCATTACTACACCAACAAGTAATAAAATTGTATATCTTATAATTAAATTCATATTTTTCTTAACTGTTTTAACCATTTTTATAGACTCCTCTCCAATTTTTTATTCATCATTGTAATGTACCCAATGTTTTTGACTCTTAAATGTAAATACTGTAAATATCATTATTACTATAAATAATGTCCATGCTATAGCACTTGCGTAACCCATTTTAAAATAAGCAAAAGCATTATTATATATTAAAAGAGGTAATAACATTGTTGAATTTCTTGGTCCTCCTTGAGTTATTAAATAAGGTCCTTTAAACTCTTGGAAAGCTTCTACTAATTGCATTACAAAGTTAAAAAATATAACTGGAGTTAGTATTGGTAAAGTTATCTTGAAAAATACTGCTATTTTAGATGCTCCATCAATTTCTGCTGCTTCATAAAGTTCTGTAGGAACATTTCTTAAAGCTGCTAAGAATATAATCATTGCTGATCCAAATTGCCAAACTCTCAATAAACTAACTGTAAATAAAGCTGTTTTAGGGTCTCCTAACCAGTTTACTGCTGGTATTCCAAAAATCCCTGTAATCATATTTACTAATCCATCTTGGCTAAATATAAATCTCCATAATATAGCAATTGCAACACTTCCTCCTAGTATTGAAGGAATATAATAAGCTGTTCTAAAGAAGTTAACCCCTTTTAATTTAAAATTCAATATATATGCAATAAAAAGAGCAAAACTTAATTTAAACGGTACTGTTAAAAATACATATTTAAAAGTATTTATGAAACTTGTTCTAAAATACTCATCTGCAATCATTGTTTTATAATTTTCTAACCCTATAAAACTTGGGGTATTAATTAACTTATAATTTGTAAAACTAAGTCCCAATGACAACATAAATGGAACTAATCTAAAAACTACTAAACCTAAAAACCAAGGCATAATAAACAATAAACCTGTATTTTTAGAAAAGAATTTTTTCATATTATCCTCCTCATATCCTTTTAATAAATTTATTTTGGTATATAAAATATTTGTTAATCAAATAATAAATATAGAACTCCAGTCTATAACTCATCCTCATTTGAATATTTTTTATCTTAGAGATTACTCCATAGATTTTTCCTTATTTAAATTTGTTTCTTTATTGTATGGGTTAATTTCTAAGATAGAAAACCCTTTAATCTCAATATAAAGCCAAATTTCTTTTAGAGTGAGGCATTTTTACCCCACTCTATTATTTATCTATCAATTATTTTGTATTTAAAAAATCATTTACCATTTTTGTGATTTTTTCTGCTGCTTGTTTACTATCTGTAACAGTTCCTAATTCTTGCATTACAGTTCTATAGTATTTTCTTAATTCTTCGCTTTCAAAGTATTCACTAATTCCTTGACCTTTATTATCCACAACAGTTTTATATCCTTCATATTGTAATCCTTTTAATGCTCCTTCTCCTTCTAAGATAGAGAATGCTGCTTTATTTAATGGTATTCCTCTTTGAAGTCCTTGTACTTTAACAGCCTCTGGATCTGTTAATAAAAAGTTTAATAATAATGCAGTTTCTTTTGGATATTTAGATTTTGCATTAATTGCATAAGTCATAGAAATTTTATTAAATAATGCTCCTTTTCCAAAATCAGTAGGAACTCCTCCAACTACTACTTCAGTTCCTTCTTGAGCTGAACCAGATACTTTCCCAGCTGACGACTCCCATTCATAAAGTCCTGCAAATTGACCATTTATCCATCTAGGCTCTTGATCATAAGGCACTACTCCTCCTGATTGAGATTCTGCTATACTTGGAGTTACTCCTGATTTTACTAAGTCTAAATAAAAATCAAACCCTTTTTGTAATTCCTCAACTGTATAGTTAACTTTGTTGTTAGCTATAAAAGGTTTTCCTGTAGTTTGTTCTAAGTAATATAGAACCATTAAAAAAGCACTATAATCTTCTAAGAATAATGGATAGTTTCCTTTTCCTAATTTTTCTTGGAAAGCTTTTCCTGCTGCTTTTAAATCTGCAAACGACTTAGGAATTGCAACTCCTGCTTTATCAAATGAATTTTTTTGATAATAAAATACCCTTCCTGTTAACCCTAGTGGAGCTGCTACAGTTTTTCCATCAATTTCAACTAATTTTAAAGCATCTGCTGGATAATTATTTAAATCTAAATCTGTTCCTTTTAAATCTAAAAATTTATCTGCTCCTAAATCATATAATAAATTCCAGTTTACTTGCATTAAATCTGGTGCTGAATTCCCTACTATTTGAGTTGTTAATTTTTCATTATATCCTGTCCATCCTGCATATTCTGGTTTTACATCAATATTTGGATATTTTTTCTTAAACAATTCAATAGCTTCTAAAGTAGCTTTATGTCTTGAATCTCCTCCCCACCATCCAAATCTTATTACTACTTTTCCGTCTGAACTTCCGCCAGCACTTTCTTTTTTCTTACCACATGCAACAGTCATAGTTAACATTGCAATAGCTAATAAAATTAATCCTAATCTTTTCATGTTTCCTCCTTATAGTTTTTTGTTGTTTATCATTAAAATTTCACTGTAAGCCATCATTAAAGGTCCTGTTCCCTTAGGATCGTCTTCTCCTACTGGTTCTGATAAATAATATTCATAACTTCCATCTCTATCACCATTAAAAGATACAATTCCATTAAGACCTGCCATTATACAAATCCCTTTTAGTTTAATTTCTCCATTTTCATCTACCAAATATTTTTCTATAGTCCCCTCAAAGGCTTTTTTCCCATTTTCTAAATATTCTTCAGGAAGGTATCCTAGTCTAACTCCCTTTAATATAGCATAAGAAAACATTAGTGTTCCAGAAGATTCTAAATAATTTCCTTTTTCATCTTCTTTTCCCATCACTTGATACCACAATCCACTTTGATTTTGATACTTCAAAATACCTTTTATCAATTCTTTAAATATTTTCTGCAATTCTCTATGATATTCAAAAATTTGTTCATTCATAACTTCTATAGTATCTATTAAAGCCATTGCTAACCATCCAATTGACCTTAACCAAAAATTAGGTGACAATCCTGTTTCTTTATTAGCCCAATTCATCATTTTTGTTTCATCATATCCATGATAATATAATCCATATTCTTCTGAATACATTAAATCTCTTACGTTTTTAAATTGTTTAAAAACATCACTATATTTCTCCATATTATTAAATTCTGTTTCATATTGCGCATAAAAAGGTAAAGACATATATAGCCCATCTAACCAAACTTGATAAGGATATCTCGATTTATGCCAAAATCCTCCTGCCAAAGTTCTCGGTTGAATCTTTAATTGATAATAAACTTCATCTATTGCTTTTCTGTATTTTTCATTTTTAGTCTCTTTATAAAGATTAAATAAAACTTTTCCAGAATTTATATTATCTATATTATATTCTGTTAATGAAAACTCAGAAATTTTCCCATTATCATTTATTCTTTTATTCATGTAATTATAAATAAAATCATAATACTTTTTGTCCCCTGTTGCCATGTACATTTTTTCTACTCCAATTAAAGTACATCCATCTTCATAATTCCACTTCATTTCCCCTTTATATGGCTTATAATTTTTCAAGTAACTTTCCAAATATTTTTCTATATTACTCATCTATCCTCCCATTGTCATAATAACATCTATTATTTAAATAATTTTCTGTTTCTTTAGCTGCTTCTATTACCAATTTTTTTTGAACATCATTCAAATTGTCCCAAGATAATTTTGAAATAATAAGCATATATACATTTAATTGTAAATTACTTTTCGATATTGTCAAAAACCCTAAAGGAACAGCCATAGGTTCTCTTTCAATAAAATTATCTTTAATAATTTGCCCCTCATAACCTTTTAAATTTAAAATTATATCTTCTTTTCCTTCTATTAAATTTATTGCTTTATCTTTTATTTTTATATTTCCTATGCTAATTTTACTTATATCTATTGTCCCCATTTTCACACTATCTAAAATAGCATTTTCTGATTCTCCATTATAATAAATCTCTACCAGAATTTGTTCTTTTGTTTTTTCTTTTAATTTTTGTGAAAAAAAGTTTAACGCTCTATTGAGTTCTAAATTATCATTTTCTGAAACGATGCATCTAAAAACTATTTTTTCTTTAACTAACCTCTGATTTTGTTCACGTCTCATATTAACTAAATAAAACAATCCTATTAATGATACAAGTAAAAATAACACTATTTTTTTTGTATCCAACCCTTAACCCCTTTAATTCAATTTTTTCTTATCTTTAGTTTAATTTCAGTTCTATATTTGTTACATGCGACCTTTTCTTGAATTAATTGTATTATATTTGTCCATTAATTCCCATTAGAAATTTTATCCTTTTTTTTAGTTTTTTTGTTATCTCCAGTTAAAAATTTATCCAAAATTCCCAATTATCGCTTCCTTGAAGCATATTTTGAGCCGTATACTGCTCTGCTTCTACCTCTTCTAATTGTCTTCTCATATTATGTTCTACTGCTCCAACCCCTATATTTTCAAATTCATAAAACCTAGCATCTTCTGCTCTAAATCCTTTCATTTCTGTAAAACCTTCTTTTTTTATATGTTCTCCAAGGTTACATTTTTTAAAAACAGCACTTCCTATAGCATCAGGATCTCCCCCTGGGTGCCACGGCCTCCCCAAATAAACTGTTTCAGAATCCAAGTTGCTAACAAAATTACATCTGTCAAAAAGATATCCATATTTTTGATTTTTTGGTGTAGATGGCGCTGATACATAACCTTCTTTATGAATACTAGAAATTGTACACTCTTCAAATACAGCAATAGAAGACCCAAATATAAAATCTATATCTCCTTCTATATAACATTTTTTCACATATATACGACTGCCTATTCCTTTCGTATAAAAAGTATCTTGAAAAGCTAAAAATCTACAATTTTCAAAAATACATCTATCTCCCAAAATTTGTACTGCCACAGCTTGCCCTACAATTTCTCCTGGCCCTGCAAAATTCCTAAAAGTTATATTTTTTGCTTTAAAATTTTCCCCTTCTACACACACAGAATAAGTTCGATAAGTAGTATACTCTTTCCCTTCTTCATCTTTTTTCAATGCATAATCATCATATTCTAATATAGTTTTTAAAAGATTTTCGCCAACAAGAGTTACATTATCTTTGTTAAAAATTAGTTTCTCATAATAACAACCTTCTTTAACAAAAATTTCTACTTCTTCTTTATCACAAATAGAATCAATTGCTTCTTGAATTTTATTAAACTCTCCTGTCCCATCTTGAGAAACAATTATTTGTTTTTTCAAAGTATTTTCACCTCTTTTATGTTTTAATTTTATTTTATTTGTTTCATTATTGTTGTTTATAATCAAATATATAACGAATTTCAAATAAATTGAATTTGAATTTCTTCCTTTTTTTTGATATTTTTTGCTTTTATATAATTTTTACAAATAAAAAGGCCATTCTCATGACCTTTATAATAACTTTTTTTAATTTTAACTACTCGGACATCTAAAAAACTTAAAGCTCCAAGTCTTCCCTTTCCAGTGGGAGATTTAATAGAGGTTGCTATAATCACTAAGTTGAGACATTGGGCGTAGCCTGCACCTGCAGCAAGGATTACTCCTCACCACTCCTACAAAACTTTGATTTTACCATGATTGTTATCTCTGAGCAGTTACATTTTTTTAAAAATCAAAATTTATTTCTCCATTTGATTTTCTATCAACTTTCTTTATCACTTCAAAATTTTCGTAAAATTCTTTTGATAATTGAGCCCCAAAACTATTAACACTCTTTCCATTTTTAAATATATAGTTTGTCTTATTTTCATTTTCTTTGTATATAAAATCATCTATTGATTTTAAATCACTATCTTTATGAAATGAAATAAAATTTTCAATAAAAAATTCAGGTTTTATATCTCCATAAGTAGCAAAGCTTATATTTCTAAGGTTGTTAAAAGATATATTATTTTTCGCTTTTACCCCTGGATTACTGTTACTTGTAAATCCATCTGCAGTATTACCAAAAGCCAGACTATTCTCTATTAAATGTTCTACTTTTATTCCTTCTCCACCTAGTTTAAATCCATTCCCATCTCCTGCACTACTTCCAGCAGTATTTCCTTGCAAATACCCATTATTATATGCAACAGAATTTCTTATTATAACTGCTCCAATTGCTCCAGTTCCTAATTTGGTGTACAAGTCCCATCCATCATCAATATTGTTATGAGAGATACATCCATCAAATACATTCCCTTCTCCCACAGTCAATTTAGCTGCAAATCCATCAGCATTATTTTCTGCTGGATCTCTATTATCAAAAGAAGTACAATTCAAAATCAAATTATTTGAAGGCCATTCTTTATTTGTAGCCGCTATATCTGTTCTACTTATTTGTAATCCAGTATCTCCATTTTCATAAAATTTACAAAGTTCAATAATATTATCACTTCCTCCCAATCCATATCCTTTTGTATTTGGTGCAGAAGATTTAAATTCTATATTATATATGTGCCAATAATTCCCACTATGAATTACTCCTTCACTAGCTTTATTAAAATCTATTACTATCTTTTTCCCAGATTCTCCAATAAGAAATTTCATTTTTTTATCTGTTCCATCATTATATTTTGAAATTACTAAGGGTTTATTTCTCATATAATGCCCTTCCTTAACTATGATTTTTTGACCTGGTAAAACAAAATCAATAGCTGTATCTAAATCTAAAGGTTTTTCTATGGAACCATCTCCTAAACTTGTTCCTTTTGTACTGACATAAATATTTTTATTTTCTTGATACTTTCTATTCTCAACTTCAAAATTTTCTATAATTTTATTATAATTTGTTAAATATTCAGTTTCTTCTGGAGAAAATATAATTCTAAACTTATTCAAATCATTTTCTTTTAAAATCGCTTTT
The DNA here is from genome assembly GCA_016938425.1 of Fusobacteriaceae bacterium. GTDB lineage: Bacteria > Fusobacteriota > Fusobacteriia > Fusobacteriales > Fusobacteriaceae > JAFGUR01. Next base: position 2,672 of record JAFGUR010000099.1, on the reverse strand, counting down.
ACAAATATCTTTTCATCTTTTATAACATTTCTATTTTCCAAAATGTAATTATTTCCCAACTTCACACTTAATGAACCTGTTACATTAGATTTTACAACTAAATCATAATTTTTTTCAGATGTTTTTTTCAAAGACTCTATTACTATTTTAGGTTCAACTGCTTTTTTAGGTTCTTTCATTTTAGGTTCATCTGTTTTACTTGAAGAAACAACTAAAGAAATGTTAGAAACCTCAATTGTTGCTAATCTAGCTGTAAAAAATCCTACATACATTTTATTATTTTGAGTTTTTAATATTTCAGGTGCAAATATAAAAAATTCTTTCCCATCTCCAATTTTTCCAACAAATCCAGAATTTGTCTTTGAAAGAGTCAATTTAAAGCTATCTCCTTTGGGCATTTTTTTAAATTCAGAAATCATCATTTTCTCAATTCCTAAACTCCCTTTCCCAGAAAGATTTTCGACTCCACTTCTTGAATATAATTGAATTCCATTTAAATCTTTACTTCCACCACTAAAGCCACCAATAGCTCCAATATTTGATGCTACTACAGCAGAATCTAAATTTTGTCCGATTACATCTCTAGCCATTATTCCAAAAGCCTCTTGCCCATCATGAGGATTTTTAGCGTAGTTTAAAACTTTTATATCAGCTGTTAAAGTAAAATTATCTTTTTCTGCGTCTAATTCTGTATAATAAAAGCTTATTCCATCATGGTCTCCTGTTATTTTCCCCCCACCTTCTAAAGCTTCTATTACAACTTTATCTTTTTCTACTTTAATAGAATTTTTCTCTTTTACTGTAGATTGTCCAAAAACTATTCCTTCCCATTTAGGAGTTGCTGTTTCTCTTATGCTTACTCCCAATTTTGTACTTTTTACCCCTTCTTTTTCAATTGTAGCAATATATTCTCCTACAAATCCTTCTTTTATCTGGCTTTTATCTACTTTAAAATCTTCGATTTTTTGAGTTTCACCATTATCATACAAAATTGAAATTTCCATACCTGTAAAATTAACTTTTTCATCTTTTGAAAAAGTTGTTTTTGGATATTTACTTACAACTAAAGAAACTGGATCTTTCTTTTTAACATTAAATTTTAATTTTTCACTTTTTCCTTTATAAGAGATTTTTATATTTTTCTCTCCTACAATGCTTGTATCCAAAGAATTAATTGTTAATTCATCTTTAGATAATTTAACTTCTTTATTATCACTATATATTGCATAAACAACTAATCCATTTAAATCTAAGTTTTCTCCTATAAAATACTTTGTCTTTAAAGGTTGTTTTCTTATTTCTAGCTTTTTAAGCTTTGCATTATTTACACTTATATTAAATGTTTTTGTTACATTTTTATCTTCTTTTGAAATTAAAGTAACTTTATAATTACCACTTTTATTAAAAATATAAGGATTTTCTGAAGTTTGTTGTTTTCCATCTATAAAAATATCATATTTTTCCTTCGTAATCTCTTCTTTTTTATAACCATTGTTATAAACAGCATTTACTACTAGGCCTTCTTCAGAAAAAAAATCTAGCATGTAATACTTTGTTTTAATTGGCTCATATACAATTTCTATTTCTGATAATTTTAATGGTAAAACTTCTATTTCAACTTCTTTTTTTGCTCCATTAAAATTAAATTCGATTATTTTTTCCCCAACTTTATCATTAGAATAATTAGTCACAACATACTCTGAACTGTTTAGAGTTTTTTCTTGTCCATTTTTATATATAGCTTTTACTTCCAAATCTTTTAAAGAAATATTTTCTCCTAGAAGATATTTAGTTTTCTTCAAATTATTTATTTTTAAACTTTCTGGCTTTTCAATATTTCTTTCTAATGATATATTTTCAAAAGTAACTTTTGCATTTCTAGCAACAAAAAGCCCAACATATAAATTATCTCCAGTAAAATCAAAATTATTAATTACTACGTTTTCTTGATTTCCAACTTTTAATAAATATAAATTCCCCATTTTTTTCAAACTAAAATCTAATTTATCTCCTACTGATGGTTTCTTTAAATAATTTCCTTTTTTTTCTAAGATTCCATTTTTTCTGTTAAAAGATATGCTTGTATCTGCAGCTAAACCTAATGGCCCTAAGGCAATGCAATCATCTGATATTTTAGCACTTGTATCAATTAAAACTTTATCCCTTACCATTAAACCAAAAGAAACTTGATTATTTTTATCATAATTTTCAATATTAACTTTGGCTTTTAATTCAAAATTCTCATTCTTAGATAAAGTATCATAAAGAAAAAACAACCCATCACTTCCACTTGATATTTTTCCTTTATTCCCAGCTACTGACATAGCCACTTTGTCTTTACCTAGTTTTTCTATAACAAAATTTTCTTTTGTTATATTGTTTTGCCCTCCCAAATCCCCAAATGCACTTTGATTCCAATTTTCAATACTAGTTTCAACTGCTGAAAAAGCTTGAAAACACAATAAAATCATTCCAATAATAAACTTTTTTAAATTACTTTTTTTTCTTTCCACTTGTACCTCCTATTTTTTATTTATTTTAAACTTATCAACTTTTTAACACCGTCACTTTACTTTAAATAAGAAAGCAGGTTCTATCACATTTAGATTCATACTTATTACATTAAGGTTTATAATTTCCTATAAGTATAAAAACTAGATTTTTATTAATTT
>JAFGUR010000098.1 GCA_016938425.1 Fusobacteriaceae bacterium | reverse complement strand
TTAATTATGGAAAAAGGATTAAAAAGATTTTATGGGGAAAGAGACATTAAAAACAAGGGAGCTGAACTTCCAAATGTTTAAGTTTAAGAATAGAGGTGAATATTTTGCCTAATGTAGAGTTGTGTCAAATCCAAAAATCATTTCAAGGAAAAAAAGTGGTTGAAAATATAAATCTAAAAATAAAGTCGGGCGAAATGTTTTCTCTTTTAGGGCCTTCGGGTTGTGGGAAAACAACACTGCTTAAAATATTAGCAGGATTATTAGAAGCAGATAATGGGGATATAAAAATAGAAGGAGAGTCAATAATTGGTCTTTCTGCTGAAAATCGAAATATTGTTATTGTATTTCAGGAAAATAGATTATTTCCTCATATGACAGTATCTGAAAATATAGAATTTGGATTAAAAATAAAAAAAATGCCAAAAAAAATGCGTTCTGAAATAAGCAAAGAATTATTGGAGTTAGTACAGCTAAAAGAATATGGTGATAAATGGCCACATCAATTATCTGGAGGTCAAAAACAAAGAGTAGCATTAGCTAGAGCGCTTGCTGTTAAACCAGAAGTGCTTTTGTTAGATGAACCTTTTTCTAGTTTAGATGAGAAGCTTAGACTTGAAATGAGAAGCTTAGTAATTAGTTTACAGAAAAAATTGGGGATTACGACTATATTAGTTACTCATGATAAAGAAGAAGCCTTGATGATATCAGATAGGGTTGCGTTAATGATGGATGGAGAAATAAAACAAATAGGCTCGCCACAAGAACTTTACGAAAAGCCAATTTCTGCTGAAGTAGCAGATTATTTTGGAGAAAAAAATTATATAAATGGAATAGTAAAAAATGGAATATTTCACTGCGATTTTTTCAATATAGAAATGCCTAAACCTTTTGAAATGAAAGTTTTAGTTATGGTTAAACCAGAAGATATAGAAATAGATAATAAAATTGGCGAATTAAATGCTACAATTGTTGAGCGTCAATATGCAGGCAATAGATGGTATTATAAGATATATGTGAATAATAAAAATCTA
>JAFGUR010000097.1 GCA_016938425.1 Fusobacteriaceae bacterium | reverse complement strand
AAGATAGATTTTAACTATAGTTAAAATAAAAAAACAAAAAACCAACTTAGAAGAATTTCTATTTACACAAAAAAGATTACAGGCTCACAAAAAAGATTACAGGCTCTCTTTTTCAAAGAGTTTGTCACTATCAATAACATTCTCAACAGTCTTTACTACATCTCCTTCCTTGTCTTTTGCGTCCCTTATTTTGTCTCTTTCTTCTTTGTTTGCAAGGTCTGTTTGTAGGTTTACATCTATTAAATCTATCTATTTCCCCATATTCTAGTGAAATATAACTATTTTCTATAAAAATAAAAAATTCAAAAGTTGCTTTACAATTCTATTTTTATTAAATATTCATTTCCAATACTTTCACTTAATATTTCTACTACTTTATTTAATAATTCTTTCAATTGATTAACTACTTTTAAGTCTTCATTGTATTCAAATAGATTTTCATTATTTGTAAACATTGAATCATATAATTTTTGAATCTCATCACAAATTTTTAATAAACTTTCATCTAAAAAAAATAATTTCTTCTGATTTTCATGACTAATATTAATAAAATTTTCGCCATTGTATATTAATTCATTAAATTCATCATATACCCATATAGGATAACAATTGTATGATAAAAAAATTTTAATTATTTTCATTAATAAATCTCCTCCTATTTTATTGTTGTGGGGTTTGCTCCAACAACAAAACCATTTTCACCTACTGTTATAGCAATATTTAATTTCTTTCCTTTATACATAGTTTCATATATAGGTCTTCCTGTTCCTTTACCCTGGTATCCTACAACTTTATTTTCTTTCAACGCGCTCATTATTAAATTAGAAATTTCATTTTTAGGTACTCCTTTAGCAACAAAATCAGCTGAATGAGATAAAATATGTTCTAATCCTGCTTTTTCATTTCCTATTTCCAACCAAATTATTTTACCTTTATTATTTTTTATTATTGACACTAAATTTTGCTCTGTAATTTTTGTGCCTGCTTGTTTCAATTCATTTACTAAACTTCTTTGAAAGCTTAATTTTTCCCACTTAACAAACTGATTCCCTGCCATTGTTAATGCTACTACTTGACCAAATAAATTCCAAGTTGTTTTATTTTGTTCACTTTTTTCTACTTCTTTTAAGAGTTGATACTCTTCTTTTGAAATTTTATATTTCTTTGCATATTCATCAATAGTTAATACACCATCAGTTCTATATTTAGCAGAATTTTCCTGCATTACTTGATTAACCGAACCAGCTACTTTATTTTCCATATTACATGCTGTAATATAACCAGCGAAAGCCATTGTCTTTTCTTGTGAAAACCCTAACTTTTTAAGTGTTTCTTCTAATTTTTTCTTTCCTTCTTTTTTTATTTCATCCCAACTTTTTCCTGAAAAACTTTCTACAGGCTCATCAAAAAAATTAGCACCTAGCTTCTCAGAATAATCTAGTAACTTTTTATTTTCTTCTTTTAACTTAGCTAGATATTCTTCTTGTTCTTTTTCACTTAATCCTTCTTTTTCTTCTTTGTATCTTTCTTTT
>JAFGUR010000096.1 GCA_016938425.1 Fusobacteriaceae bacterium | reverse complement strand
TAGTTGGAAGAGGATTATCAAATAAAGAAATTACTGACGAATTAAATATAAGTGAAGGAACTGTAAGAAACTATATTAGTAATATTTTATCTAAGTTAGATTTAAAAAATAGAACTCAATTAGCAATTCTTGCTGTACAAACAGGAATATCTGTAGATTTTAGCAGTTATACTGATTAAAGAGGTTCAAATTCGAACCTCTTTTAATTTATCTTTATAGGAATGTAACAAGTACGATTAGAAATGTTTTCTTGGACTATTTTTATTTTTGTTTTTCTTGATTACAATAACCAATACACTTTTCAATCCATTTAAGGATACTTTCTTGCCTTATAATGGCACTTTCTAAAACGATAAAATCTCCAAACCTATCGCTATTAAAAGGGGGTAATTCCGGGTACTGTTCTGCCGTTTTTCTAAGTTGGTTAAGCCTTCTTGTATGTTGCATTTTTTGACTTTCCAAAAGTTTTATCCTTGACTCTAAATCTAAATTATTAGAAAAATACATACGAAGTCTAAAGACATCTTTTGCAGTTTTCTCCATAAGCTCATCTTTATGAAGCCATTTTATAAGTTCATCTTTTCCTTTTTCAGTAATAGTGTATTGCTTTTTCTCTAAAATATCTCCAGAAATTTCTATATCAAAAGTAACAAGACCTTCGTCTAAAAGTTTTTTTAATTCTGGATAAATTTGGCTATGTTTTGCATACCAAAATTCTGCTATTTCGTAGTTAAATTCTTTTCCAATATCGTATCCAGTCATTGGTTTTCTATTTAAAAGTCCTAAAATTGCGTATTTTAAAATTCTCATAACTATAATTTCCTTTCAAAAAATTAAATTTCATTAAAATTATAGCAAAATTCAACAATATAAACAACAATCATTTTATATCAAAGAAAGGCAAATCTGCTATTTTTATATTTATTACATTAAAATTTATAGTTTTTTAGTAACTCCCTGAGCACAATCAAACATAGTAAAATAAAATTTTTATGGAGTGGCGTGGATTTGGACTACGCCCAATGTCATGAACTTAGTGAATCTACAACTCCCTCTAAATCTCCCACAGATAAGGAGAGACTTGGAGCTTTAAGCTTTTTAGATGACTGAGTAATTACGTTTTTAATAAGTTTAAAAAAACATATCTTTAAAAACATATAAATATTGACATGTTTTAAAATATATGATATCTTTCTGATTAAGAACGTGTTTTGAAATAAGAGAATATATTCACGTATTCTCTGTTAAAATATATTTAGGAGGAATATTATGGATTACACAAAAAAAAGATGGCTAATTTTATTAGCAAGTTGTTTTATCAATTTATGCATAGGTTCTATGTATGCTTGGAGTGTTTTTTCTGCACCAATGGCAGAATATTTAAGTCAGTTAAATGGAATTAAATTGACTCCAGCAAACCTTGCAATTGTTTTTGTTATTTGTAACTCTGTTGGACCAATAACAATGATTTCTGGTGGAAAAATCAACGATACCTTTGGACCAAAACTAGTAATTTTCTTTGGAGGATTAATGTTTGGTGGAGGAATGATTTTATGTGGGTTTGCGAAAAGTGTCACACAATTAATTTGGTGCTATGGTATTTTAACAGGTCTTGGATTAGGAATGGTTTATGGAGCAACTATAAGCACATCTGTTAAGTTTTTCCCAGATAAAAGAGGATTTGTTGGAGGAATAACAACAGCTTTATTTGGAATTAGTTCAGTAATAATTCCACCTATTGCAGCAGCAATAACTGCAAAAACTGGTGTATTATCAGCGTTTAAAATTATTGGATTAGCTTTTACTGTTATTGTTTGTGTTAGTGCATTTTTTATTGAAAAATGTCCAGAAGGATTTAAGCCAAATGGTTGGGAACCTCCTATACAAAATAATAATTCAAATGCTTCTAATAATAAAAATTGGAAGGAAATGCTTCAAACTTCAAAATTTTATGTAATGATCATTTTATTAATGTGTGGAGCCGTTGCAGGGTTAATGTGTATTTCTCTTGCGTCTCCTTTAGCAAAAAATATGATAGGAATGTCTGTTGCAAGTGCTACTGCTGCTGTATCTACTTTAGCTTTATTCAATGTTTTAGGAAGAATTTCTGCTGGGACAATATCAGATAAAATTGGTCGTATAAATACTCTTGCATTAGCTTGTCTATTTTCAATAGTAGGACTATATTTTATGTATATTTCTGGTGAAGGAGATGTAAAGACATTTTATATAGGAATATCTATAATAGGAGTTGCATTTGGTTCTTTCATGGGCGTTTTCCCAGGATTTACAGCCGATCAATTTGGAGTTAAATATAACAGTGTAAATTTTGGAATTATGTTCTCTGGCTTTGCAATAGCAGGTTATGTGGGACCAACAATAATGACAAATACTCTTAAATCAACAGGAAGTTATAAAGGAGCTTTCTTAATAGGAATTGCATTTAGTATAGGTGGATTAATTTTAACATTTATATATCGTGCAATAAACAAAAAATCAAATTCAGTTTTAGCTAATCAAAAATAATTTTGGAGGAATAAATAAAATGGAAAGAAAATATCCAAATCTTAGTAAACCAATTAAACTTGGGAATGTATATTTTAAAAATCGTATGTTTGGAGCTCCAATGGGAGGAACAGATATTACAGCAGATTGTACTGTAGGACCAATGTCTACAGCATTTTACGAATATAGAGCAAAGGGTGGAGCAGCTAGTGTTACTGTTAGTGAACTTGTTGTTCATCCAAAAACAGAAGGATCTCATATGTATCATTTAGATTTACATACTCCAGGTTCTTTATCTAGTTTTACATACACAGCAGATGCTATCCGTAGGCATGGAGCTATTGCAAGTGTTGAACTATCACATTCTGGGCAATATTCTGGTACATATCTTACTGATAAAGATAAAAAAGAAGGATTAGCTCAATGGGGACCAAGTAATGGAACTAGACCTGATGGAAGAGAAGTTAAAGAATTAACTCAAGATTTAATTGATGAAATAGTAGAAGCTTATGGAGAAAAGGCGGCTCTTGCAAAAAAAGCCGGATTTGAAATGGTTATGGTTCATGGTGGACATGGATGGTTAATTAATCAATTTTTATCACCATATTTTAACAAAAGAACTGATAAATATGGAGGTTCTTTAGAAAACAGAGTGCGTTTTGCACAAGAAGTATTGGATAGCGTTCGTAAAGCTGTAGGAGAAGGTTTTCCAATAGAATTTAGAATGAGTGGTTCTGAATTATTTGATGGTGGATATGATTTAAATGAAGGAATAAAAATTGCAAAATTAATAGAAGATAAAATAGATTTACTACATGTTTCTGCAGGAACTTACCAAAGAGGATTTGGAGTAACTCATCCTTCAATGTTCTTACCTCATGGAAGCAATGTTTACTTAGCTGAAGCTATTAAAAAACATGTAAAAGTACCTGTAGCAACTCTTGGAGGATTAAATGACCCTCAAATGATGGAAGATATAATTGCTTCTGGAAAAGCAGACGTTGTTGAAATGGCAAGAGCTTTACTTGCTGACCCTGAACTTCCAAAAAAAGTGGTAACTAACAAAGATGATTTAATAGTTCGTTGCCTACGTTGCTATACTTGTATGGCTGAAAGAGCTCAAACAGCAACTCGTAGATGTACTGTAAATCCAATTATTGGAAGAGAATTAAATAATATGGAGATTTTACCAGCAGCAGTTAAGAAAAAAGTTTTAGTTGTTGGAGGAGGACCTGGAGGATTACAAGCTGCATATACTGCTGCAAGACGTGGTCATGAAGTAATTCTTTGCGAAAAGAATGACGAAGTTGGTGGAATTTTAATCGGAGAACAAGCAATTCCATTTAAATATGAAATGTATCAACTGGGAGTTACATTAGGAAAACTTTGTGAATCAGTAGGAGTAGATATTAGACTAAATACTCCTGTAACTAAAGAATTAGCAGAAACAATAAATGCTAATGCAATAATAGTAGCAGCAGGATCAGAACCATTTTTACCACCAATAAAAGGTTTAGATGGAGAAAATGTTATTTTGATAAATAACTATCATCATGAAAAAGAAAAAGTTACTGATAAAGTTATCGTTTTAGGTGGAGGATTAGCTGGTTGTGAAGTAGCTATTCATTTTGCAAGAGAAGGAAAACAAGTTAAACTTGTTGAGATGAATTCTGAATTATCTCCAGATGCAAATGTACGTCACCGTCCGCTTTTATTGGCAGAAATAGAAAAATCTGGAATTGAAGTATATAAAAACCATAAAGCTTTAGAAGTAAATGTAAATGGTGTTGTTTGTTCAAATAAAGAGAACGAAACTGTTCTAATTGAAGGAACAAGTGTTGTTTGTGCTTTAGGACAAAGAGCTAGAAGAGATATTGTTGATGAATTATGGAATTCTGCACCTATAGTATCTCAAATAGGAGACTGTGTTAAAGTATCAACTATAACAACTGCTGTTTATCAAGGACATCATGCTGCAATGGATGTGTAAACTTTATATATTTCAAAGTTTAAAAGGCTAAATAGTTACAAAATTTATAGTAACTATTCTTAGAAGAATAGGAATGAGTAATCATTACTATAGGTTTAGGCTTTGTCCTAAACCTTTTTTCTTACCTTTAAAGAAAAATTAAGTTGAACTAAATTTTACAACAAACTAAACCAAATAAAATTAGGAGAAAAATATGCAAAATATAAAAAAATTATTGTTAATAGTAACATTTGTAATAGGTATAACTGGCTTATATGGGAAAGACGAAAATACTCAAAATTTAGTAAATATGGCTCCAACATATAGAGATGTTCTTGTCGCTACTGTTAAAAACGATAATGGCGAAAATAGAGATTTAAAAATGAATATTTTTATACCAAAAACAAATAATAAAAAAGTTCCTTTACTGGTATTTGTTCATGGTGGAGGATGGGCAATGGGTGATTATCAAGGAGATGACAAGCCTAATAATAATCAAGTTAATTTAATTGGTCAAAATGCTAATCAAATGTCAACTGATAATCAATCTTCTTACAAGATTTTTAAAGGAATACTAAACAATGGAATTGCCTTTGCTTCTATTGACTATAGATTAAACAGTGAAGCTAAATTCCCTGCTCAAATCTTTGATATTAAAGGGGCAATTAGATTTTTACGTGCTCATGCAGATGAGTATGGGATTGATTCTGATAAAATTGCTATTGCAGGAACATCTGCAGGTGCTCATTTAGCTACGTTACTAGCAACTACGAATGGAGACAACAGTTTAGAAGGAACTGTTGGCGGTAATTTAAATTATTCAAGTAAAGTAATAGCGTGTATAGATTTTTATGGACCTACAGATTTATTAACAATGGGTCCTGAAATGGATTTATCTTTGCAAACTAAAGAACAAGCTATAGAAACTCATGATTCTATAAGAGCAAACGAATCAATATTATTAGGATTTGATAAAAACGGACAGGGTGTTGGTCTTTTGAGAAAATTAAAAGAAAATAATGAGGTAAATTCGCCTTATTGGAATTATGTTTTATTAGCTACAAAAGGAAGCCCTGTTTATCAAGTTACATCAGATGACCCACCTTTCTTTATTGCACATGGTGGAAGAGATCCTCTTGTTTCAATACAACAAAGTTTAAGATTTAAAGAGGCTTTAGACAAAATGGGGATAGAAAATATTTACATGTCAAATTCTAAAGCATCCCATGGGAATCAAGGAGATATTGTAAATAAAGCTGCTTTAAATTGGATAACTAATAAGTTAAATAAATAATAACATCTTAAAACTGCTTAAGTGTTCAAACTTAAGCAGTTTTAATTTTAATCTAAAATTATGAATGTAAGCGGCAGCCAATTTTTACTCTTATTTAAAATTAGATTAAAGTAATTGCTTCAAATTAATACAAGAGGAGAAGCCATTAAAAGTATAGATAAAATGAAAAAAGTAACAAATTATTTTACCATATTATAAAAAATTATATATTAAAATTTTTACACGATGTAGTGCTTTTTAATTTCATATTTTTATCCATACTTATTACATTGATATTTATAGTTTAATATAATTATAAAAAAGTCATTAAAGAGATTTCTATCTTCTTTAGTGGCTCTTAGAAATTAGTTTATACAAGCTAGCTATATTTTGCAATTATAATGAATATTTAGAATTGCAACAAATATATTTTCAATTTTTCTCTAAATATGTAGTAATTAATGGAATAAGTCTTACAAACTAGGATTTTATGTCTAACTAATTATTTCTAAATTTTATAGTTAAACCTTGAAGAAGTTTTTTTATATATTTATCTCCACATTCCTTATAATTTTTATGGTCTTTTTTTTGCAAAACAGCACCTAATTCACTTTTAGAAATAGGACTTTCAGCTAATTCCATTAATTCTAATATGTCCTCTGTTTTTAAACTTAAAGCAATTTTAATTTTTTTAAGAATTTCATTATTAGTCAGTTTTTTTTCTTTTTTTATTTCTTCTTTTTTAGGATTATCTCCTCTTTTAAAAATAACAAATCCATCTAAAAATAAAGTCATAATTCTATCATTTACATTATAAAAACCTTCTTCATCTTCTTTTTTTAGCATGTTTCTAATTTCATCTTTATTCACATTAAAATTAGATTTCCCAAAAATTTCTATCATTTTAACATCACTTATATCTAAAGCATATCTAAGCCTTCTCAAAATGTCATTGTTTTTCATAAAAACTCCTTTTTAATTTTTAATTTACCATATATTTTAACATACCTTTTAAAAAAAGTTAAATTTTATTTTAAATTTTAAAGGATATATTTATAATTGTTGTAAATAATCATCGGAGAGTTTTTATTAAATAAATGAATTTTTATTCATTTTAAGAAAAGGAGATGTTTTTATGTTTTTATTTGAGTCAATCAATTTTCAGTCTTTACTTATGTGGATTTTAGTAATTTTTGTTTTAATTTTTTTTAATGAAATATCGAGATTAAGTAAGCATGTATCTATATTTTTTTATATTGTTTTCCCAGTAATATTAACTATATTCGTTTGGCCAATTACAACAAAAACTAATCCTAGTGTGAATACATGGTTTCATTGGGCAAAAGTATATTCAGCACTAGCAGGATGTATAGGATTTATGGCAATAAGATATATAAAAAATTGGGATAAAAATAAATATTTATTGATGTTTCCACCATTTATTTTATCACTAAATATTTTAGAGGCAGTTATAAGAGACTTCCAATTGACAAATATAAATGGAGTAGTAGATGGAGTAACAATGGTAGGAGGTTCTTGGCATATTATGAATGGAATAGCAGGAATATTAAATATAATAACTCTTTCAGGATGGGCTGGAATATACATTAGTAAGGATAAAACAAAGGATATGATTTGGCCAGATATGAAATGGTTTTGGATAATTGCATATGATTTATGGAATTTTGCTTATGTATATAACTGCGTATCAAATCATGCATTTTATGCTGGCGCTGCTCTTTTAATTTCTTGTACAATCCCAGCTTTTTTCATTAAAAAGGGTGCATGGCTTCAACATAGAGCACAAACTTTAGCATTATGGATGATGTTTGTAATGTGTTTCCCAAATTTTGTAGATAGTTCTAAGTTTGCTGTAAAATCGTCCAATTCTCCAAGTGCATTATTTATAGTTAGCTTTATTTCAATACTTTTTAATTTGATTGTTTTTATTTATCATTTTTATTGTATAAGCAAAAAACATGTTAATCCTTTAAAAAATGAAGTTTATATAGTAGATTAATTTATATAATTCAAATTACATATTTCAGTTTTTTTCAATTGCAAAGAATAGTTATTTCATGTATAATTTAGTTTAAAATTGTTAATTTTAACTAATCAAAATATATAAAAGAAAAGGACTGAAATTTATGTTGAAATCTGATTTGATCAAGGGAAATATATTTTCTTCTCTTGTAATTTTTGCAATACCACTTATTATCTCTAATGTTTTTCAACAGCTCTATAATACAGCTGATATCATGATTGTTGGACATTATTTAGGAGATACTTCTTTAGCAGCCATTGGGGCGAGTACAGTGATTTTTGAACTATTAGTTGGTTTTACTTTAGGATTTGGAAATGGTTTGAGTATAGTTGTCGCTAGAAACTATGGGGCTGGGAATAAGGAATTAATTAAAAAATCTGTAGCTTTATCTTTGGTCATAGGGTTAGTTGTTACATTAGTTTTGACAATTAGTTCAAGATTCTTTCTCTTCCCACTTTTAAAGGCATTAAAAACTCCAGAAGCAATTCTTCAAGAGTCTTATGTATACATTTCAACTATTACGCTTTTTATATTTGTTATGTTTGGATATAATTTATGTTCAGGTCTTCTTAGAGCAATTGGGAATAGTATTGCCCCTTTGATATTTTTAGTAATTTCTTCTATTCTAAATATTACTTTAGATATATTTTTTATAACTAAAATGAACATGGGAATTAATGGTGCAGCTGTTGCAACAGCTATTGCACAAGGAGTATCTGTTATCCTCTGTATAATTTATATTAAAAATAAAGCACATATTTTAGTACCAAATGCATCACATTTTAAAATGGATAAAAATTTATATAGAGAATTAATTGGACAAGGTTTATCAATGGCTTTAATGTCATCAATTGTATCGATAGGAAGCGTAATTTTACAATCGTCTATAAATAATTTAGGTTATTTAACTATAGCAGGACATAGTGCAGCTAGAAAATTATTTGGGTTATGTATCATTCCATTTTTTGCTCTGGGAACAGCACTTTCTACTTTCGTTTCACAAAATAGGGGAGCCAATAAAGGAGAAAGAATTGTGAAAGCAGTTAAATATGCTAATAGAATTGGAATAGCATGGAGTTTATTTATTTTTGTTGCAATGTTACTTAGTGCTAGATTCTTTATACATTTAATTTCTGGTTCAGAACAAAGTACAATTTTAAATAATGGAACAAAATATTTGATATTTTCAGCTCCATTTTATACAGTTCTTGCTGTTCTGATTAACATAAGATTTGCTTTGCAAGGTTTAGGCGAAAAAGTTATCCCTTTAATATCTAGTGTGATAGAGTTAGTAGGGAAAATTTTATTTGTAATTTTTATAATACCACACTTTGATTATAATGGAGTCATCTTCTGTGAACCTATTATATGGTGTTTTATGTGCATTCAATTGGTTCATTCTTTTTATAAAAATCCTTATATTACTCAATTTAAATTAAAAAGAGAAAAAGTATCTAGAGCATAAAAAATTTATTTTGTAGGAAGAATAGAAAAATATTTTTAAGGATGTGAAAATCATGGCTCAAAATATAAGATGGGGAATTATTGGACTTGGGAATATTGCAAATAAATTTGCTCAAGCTATAACTAAAATGAATAATTGTGAATTATTAGCTGTTTCATCAAGAAATAAAACAAAATCTATTGAATTTGGTAAAAAATATAGTATATCAGAAGAATATTGCTTTGATTCTTATGAAAAACTTTATAGAAATAAGGATATAGATGCAATTTATATAGCAGTTCCAAATGTTTTTCATAAGGATTTATCTATTCTTTGTCTTAAAAATAAAAAGGCTGTTCTTTGTGAAAAACCTATAGCCTTAAACAGTTTTGAAGCAAAGGAAATTATTGATACAGCAAAAGAAAATAATACATTTTTTATGGAGGCTATGAAAACTAGATTTTTACCAGTTCATAGAAAAGTTTTAGAAGTGGTCAAAAATAAAGAAATTGGCGAAATAAGACTTCTACAGGGTGATTTTGGATTTAAATCTATATTCGATGAGAAAAATAGGCTTTATGACAAAGCCCTTGGTGGAGGTTCTTTGTTAGACATAGGTGTATACTGTGTTTCTTATGCTTCTTTTGTTTTAGGTAATAATATCTCTAAAGTTTTTGCTAGAGGAGATTTAGCAAAAACTGGTGTTGATGAATGTGTAACTATGAATTTATCTTATAAGAATGGTGGGGAAGCTCAATTATATAGTTCAATAGTATTAAATACCAAGAGAGACATGGTTATTACTGGAACGAAAGGTTATATGATTATTCCTCGATTTTCCAATGGAGAAAAACTTTTTTTAAAAACAGAAGAATATGAGAAAAACTATGATTTTTCTTTTAATATCAATGGATTTGAGTATGAAATAGAAGAAGTTAATGAGTCTATAAGAAATTCTAAATTGGAAAGTGAAATAATGTCATGGGAAGATTCTCTAGAAGTAATGAAAATTATAGATATTATTAAAGAAAAAATTGGAGTTGAACAAAATATTTTGATTTAACAGACCTTAATTAAAAAAACCAGATTGCAAAATGTAATCTGGTTTTTTTATTTATAGAAAATTATACAAGTTAAATCAAAGTACTAAAAATTTAAATAAAAACTATTATTTATTTTGTGGTGGAGGTCCTGGAGGAAGTAAATAATCTTTCAAATTTTTTTCGAAATTTTCATATTGAGTTTTATTTAGTATTACTTTAGCTCTGTTAGAAAGTTCTGCCATTTTTTCATCCATTTCTTTTTTCATATTGTCATTATCCAATTTTAATTTGTTAGAACTACTGTCATTCTTAGGTGGTTCTTTTTTCATTGATTTCTCAAAATCAGATAAGATTACATCTAATTTTTGTTTTTGTTCTGTAGATAAGTTAAGTTTAGCATAAAATTGTTCTTTAGTTAATTTGTTTTGAGATTCCATTTTAGGTGGTTCTCCTTGTGGCTTTTCATCAGCATATGTAACTAAAGATAAAGTTAGTAAACTTAATAGAATTAATAGTTTTTTTAATTTCATTTGTGCCTCCTAAATTTTATTATACAAATATTAAATCATTATTACTTGACATTTTTGTGACGGATTATTTTTCTATTTTTACACAAATTATAAATTTAAGGAAATCAATATTCAAAATGGATAAAACTTTTTTTGTTGACAAAAAACAACTTAAGCATTATTATGTTAGGAAACGAACTAATTGGAGGAGATTTATGAAAGAAAAGTTCATTGGATTTAGAATTATTCACGCATCACATCAAATTAAAAGAGCCATAAATCATTTAAAATCAATAGAAAAAATGGAAGATTTAACTGGAACTCAAGGTAAAATTATAGGATATTTAGTGAGAAATATTGATAAAGATATCTTTCAAAAAGATATAGAGGATGAGTTTTCTATAAGAAGGTCTACTGCTACAGGAATTCTTCAGTTAATGGAGAAAAATGATTTAGTAAGAAGAATTCCAACTTTAACAGATAAGAGATTAAAAAAGATTATTCTTACTGAAAAATCTTTAGAAATTAATAAAAGTTTTTCGAGAGTTCTCGAAAAAATGGAAAAGGATATTGAAATGGGATTGACACCAGATGAAATAGCAGTATTTTTCAATATTATGGAAAAAATTCAATACAATATAAATAATTTATACTGATATCAGATAAATTAATATTTGATATCAGCATAAAGTAAAAAAATATGTGTACACATTTAAAAAATAATACAAATAAGGTTTTTATTGATTTTAATGAGCCTTAGGCTTTTAAGCCTGTAGTTGTATTATGGATTAGAAAGGATACTGATCGAGCTCAATGTCGTTAACTTAAGAAAATTTACAGTATAATTTGCTCAAATTATAGCTGTAATGAAAGTTAAAAAACTTAAAGCTCCAAGCCTCCCCTTATCACGGGGATATTTAGAGGGGGGTTGTTTAGATTCACTAAGTTGATGACATTGGGCTCCGTCCCGGCTCCCCTTTATTTCCCCACCAAAGATGGGAGGATTAGATAAAAAACGTAGTATTTTATGTAAGTAAAATAAAGGTATTGGAGTTTTGCAACAAACTAAAAAAATTATAAACTTAGGAGGTATACATAGTGAAAAATATTTTTTCTTGTATAAAAAACTATAAAAAAGATACATTATTAACACCAATCTTTGTTGTAGCAGAAATACTAATGGAAGTTCTTATCCCTTATTTTATGGCGTCTTTAATTGATTTTGGGATAGATAAAGGTAATATGAAGGTAGTGTATAAAATAGGAATATTTTTAGTATTATCAACTATTTTTTCTCTTACTTTTGGAGCCTTGGCAGGAGTATTTGGTGCAAGAGCATCATCTGGATTTGCAAAAAATTTAAGACATCAAATGTATGAAAATGTCCAAAATTTTTCATTTTCTAATATTGATAAGTTTTCAACAGCAAGTATAATCACAAGACTTACTACTGATGTTACCAATGTACAAAATGCTTTTCAAATGGGAATAAGAGTAGCAGTAAGATCCCCAATAATGTTAACATTTGCTCTTTTGATGGCATTTAAAGTAAATGCTAAAGTTTCCATTGTTTTTTTAATTTTGATTCCATTTTTAGGGTCTAGTCTTTTCTTTATAATTAGCAAAGCACATCCTATTTTTACTAGAGTTTTTAAAACTTATGATAAACTTAATACTATTGTACAGGAAAATCTTAGGGGTATAAGATTAGTAAAGTCATATGTTCGAGAAGATTTTGAAGTTTCAAAGTTTCAAAATATTTCTGAAGTTATTTTTAAAGATTTTTCTTTAGCAGAAAAAATATTAGCTTTTAATGCTCCCCTAATACAATTTTCTATATATTCAGCAATGCTTCTCATTTCATGGTTTGGAGCAAGACTTATTGTTGCAGGGCAAATGAGTACAGGGGAGTTAATGAGTTTAATATTTTATGCAACTCAAATTTTAATGAGCCTTATGATGTTATCAATGGTTTTTGTTATGTTAACTATGGCAAAATCTTCTGCAGAAAGAATTAGTGAAATTTTAGATGAAAAAAGTGACATTACTAATCCTTTAAATCCAAAATTTCAAATGAAAGATGGAAGTATTATTTTTAAAAATATTAATTTTAGTTATTCAAAAAAATCAGAAAAATTATGTTTAAAGAATATAGATTTTAAAATAGAGTCTGGTGAAGTTATAGGAATAATTGGAGGTACAGGAAGTGGAAAAACCTCATTAGTCCAATTAATTCCAAGATTATATGACGTAGCAGAAGGAGAAGTTATTGTTGGAGGAGTAACCGTAAAGAATTATGACCTAGATACCTTAAGGAATAATGTTTCCATGGTTTTACAAAAAAACACCTTGTTTTCAGGAAGTTTAAAAGATAATCTTTCATGGGGAAATCCTAATGCTACAGAAAAAGAAATGATAGAAGCGTGTGAACTGGCTCAAGCCCATGAATTTATAGAGAAATTTCCACAAAAATATAATACTTACATTGAGCAAGAAGGGACAAATTTATCTGGAGGGCAAAAACAAAGAGTCTGTATCGCAAGAGCTCTGCTAAAAAAGCCAAAGATACTTATATTAGATGACTCAACAAGTGCTGTCGATACAAAAACAGATTCTAGAATTAGAGATGGGTTTAAGAAGTTTATACCTGATACAACGAAAATTATTATAGCCCAAAGAATATCTTCTATTGAAGACGCCGATAAAATTATAGTAATGGATAATGGGGAGATAAACTCTATAGGAACTCATAATGAATTGTTAAAATCAAATCCTATTTATAAAGAAATTTACGATTCGCAAACTAAAGGAAGTGATATTAATGAATAGAGGTTTTAGTGGGGGTAGAAGAGTATATGGGCCAAAACAAAAAGCTGACCCTGAAACATTAAAAAGACTTTTCTCATTTATTTTTGGTGATAAAAAATTGATATTTTCTATGATTATAGTCTTTATAGTTATAAGTTCAGTCACTGGGGTTTTAGGTTCTTTATTTTTGAAAATTTTAGTTGACAGTTATATTGAGCCAATTTTAAAAGGGGATATGATAGGTTTTTCAAAATTGATACGAGCACTTTCAACTATGGCAGTTATCTATTTAATTGGAGTTATCTCGACTTATACATTTAATAGAATTATGGTTGTGTTATCTCAGAAAATTATTAAAAATTTAAGAGATTCAATGTTTAAACATATGCAAACTTTGTCTATTAGATATTTTGATACAAATAGTCATGGGGATATAATGAGTTATTATACAAATGATACCGATACATTAAGACAACTTATTTCTCAAAGTATTCCTCAAATGTTTTCTTCATTTATAACAGTAGTTGCTGTGGCTGTTGCAATGGTTTATACAAGTTGGGAACTTTCAATATTCGTATTTATATCTGTGTCAATTATGATTTTTGTTACTAAAAAAATAGCAGGTAAAAGTGGTAGTTATTTTGGTAAACAACAACAATCAATTGGCCAACTTAATGGGTTTATTGAAGAAATGATTAACGGTCAAAAAGTTGTAAAAATATTTTGTAGAGAAACTCAAACAAAATCAGAATTTAATGAAAAAAATGATATACTATGCCATCATTCAACAAAAGCAAATACTTATGCAAACATATTAATGCCTATAATGGCTAATTTAGGAACTTTACAATATGTAATGTTAGCAATAGTTGGTGCTATTTTTGCTATTAATAAAGTAAGTAGTTTAACATTAGGTGGAATAATAGCATTCCTTCAACTTAGTAGAAGTTTTACAATGCCATTGAATCAATTATCACAACAGTTAAATGCTGTAGTAATGGCTCTTGCAGGAGCAAAACGTATATTTAATTTACTTGATGAAAAATCAGAGGAAGATAATGGATATGTTTCTTTAGTAAATGTAAATATCAATGATGGTGTATTTGAAGAAAATGAAAATTATACTGGAACTTGGGCATGGAAACATCCACATAAAGATGGAACAATTACATATACAGAGTTAAAAGGGGAAATATGCTTTTATAATGTTGATTTTTCTTATAATTCAGAAAAAATAATTTTACATGATATTTCTTTAATAGCTGAACCAGGACATAAAATAGCTTTTGTTGGTTCTACAGGAGCTGGAAAAACTACAATAACAAATTTAATCAATAGATTTTATGATATTGCTGATGGAAAAATTAGATATGATGGAATTAATATTAATAAAATTAAAAAAGCTGATTTAAGACATTCTTTAGGAATTGTATTACAAGATACAAATTTATTTACAGGTACTGTTAAAGAGAATATAAAATATGGAAAACTTGATGCTACAGATGAAGAAGTGGTAGAAGCAGCAAAACTTTCAAATGCTCATGAATTTATTCTAAGGCTTCCTGAAGGGTATGAAACTTTAATAACGGCTAATGGAAATAGTCTATCTCAAGGGCAAAGGCAACTAATTTCTATTGCCAGAGATGCTATAGCTAATCCTCCTGCAATGATACTTGATGAAGCAACATCAAGTATAGATACTAGAACAGAAGCTATTGTTCAAAAAGGTATGGATCAACTTATGAAAGGAAGAACTGTTTTTGTTATTGCTCATAGACTTTCAACAGTAAAAAACTCAGACAAAATAATGGTTTTAGAAGCAGGGAAGATAATAGAATCGGGGAATCATCAACAACTTATTAATTTAAAAGGTAAATATTATGAACTTTACACAGGGGCTTTTCATATGGAGTAAGTAATATTGAGTATTATTCATTTATAACGCTTATTTTATAAAATTTATGAGCCTGTAATCTTTTTTGTGTAAATAGAAATTCTTCTAAGTTGGTTTTTTGTTTTTTTATTTTAACTATAGTTAAAATCTATCTT
>JAFGUR010000095.1 GCA_016938425.1 Fusobacteriaceae bacterium | reverse complement strand
AGTTGTAGTTATAGAAGATTTAATATCTACAGGTGGAAGTGTTATTAAGGCGGTAGAAGCTGTAAGAAGAGAAGGTGGAATAGTTACTGATGTGGCGGCAATATTCTCTTATGAATTTGCTAAAGCAGTAGGAGCTTTTGAAGAAGCAAAAGCAAATTTAGTAACAATCACAAATTTCCCTACTTTACTTAAAGTAGCTAAAGAAGGTAAAATTATAGATGAAGCGCAACTTGAACTAGCTTCTAAATGGAATAAAAGCCCAGATACTTGGGGAAAATAGGAGTAGTTCCTGAAAATTTGAGACAAGAAAAATTCTTGTCTCTTTTAATTTATAAAATATCTAAATGTTTCTAATAAAGTTTCTTTCTCTAAGTTTTTAAATGTCTTTTTTACTTGAGTTTCTTCTAAAATATAATCACATAATTTATCTATTTTCATTATATCTGTAAAACTTAGAAAATTAAAAGAATCTGGTAAATTTAAATTTTTAATTAAATTATGAACTTTATAAAATTCTTTATTCTCTTCTATTTTAAGTTGAACTAAGGTTCCAAATGCAACTAATTCACCATGCATAAATTTTCTTCCTTCTTCAAATTTTGTAAGACCATTGCTAATAGAATGAGCTAATGACAGGCCTGTGTTTTCAAAACCTATACAACTTAATAATATATTAGCCTCCACTAAATTTTCAAATTCTTCATTACTTTCTTTGAAATCAAAACCTTTCAAAGCTCCCTCATAATTGTTAATTATTGTTTCATAACAAAGCTTAGCAACTGCTCTACCTAATACACTAGTTTTACCAGTATTCCCTTTAATATAGACTTGGCCTTCAAAATATGTTGAAATAGCATCTCCTATCCCAGCAATAAAAAATTTCTTTGGTGCATTCAAAATAATTTGTGTATCAACCAATACAATATTAGGACTACTTTTTAACTTCAAATATTTTTTAAAAATTCCTTCATTTGAATATAATGCAACGAGAGAGCTACAAGCTCCATCTGTTGAAGCTATTGTCGGAATAATTATAATAGGTAAATTTAAATAATACGCTAAAGCCTTAGCAGAATCTAGTGAACGTCCCCCACCAATTCCCACAATAATTTCAATTTTGCTTAAAACTAATTTTTTAGATAGCAATAATAAGTGATTTTCACATGGAAAAATATCAAAAATAATATAATCAAAATCTACGTCTTTTAGAGATTTTTCTATCTTTTCCGAAAATCTTTCTTTATCCTCACTAGATATCAAAATCCCTGCTTTTCTTCCATAAATATTTATATATTTAGACAAATTATTTATCTGATTAATACCTTGAATATACTTAGAAACTGATGTGAATGTTCTTAACATAGTTCACCCCTTTTAATAATTAAAAATTCTCTTTAATCTTATAAAATATCTAAAAAATCATATCATAATTTTTTTTAAATATCCATAAAAAAAATTTAACTACAACTATTCTCTAAAAATTTACTATGATTTACGTAATTTATGCAAAATATAAATGATATATAGTAATTGTGATAAATCACATTCATTTT
>JAFGUR010000094.1 GCA_016938425.1 Fusobacteriaceae bacterium | reverse complement strand
GCGAGGATACTTCCTTGCCGTGGGTTCGGGCTCCGCCCCGACTCCCACTCTCTTTCCCCACCGAAGGTGGGGGGATTACATAAAAAATGTAGTTTTTTATGTAAGTAAAATAAAGGTGTTGGAGTTTTGCAACGAGCTAAAAAGTATAACTAAATAGGAGGTTTTCATGAAAACAGGTTTATTTTATGGTTCAACATTAGGTGCTGCAAAAGGAGTAGCTGAACTAATTGCTAAAGAAATTGAAGTTGATATTTATGAAGTTTCAAATGGGATTGATGATGTTTCAAAATATGATACTTTAATTTTAGGAACAAATACTTGGGGGTATGGAGAATTACAAGATGATTGGCAAGGAGTAATTGACGCATTTAAAGAATTTGATTTTACAGGAAAAAAAGTCGCTATTTATAGTACTGGAGACCAAGAATCTTATTCAGATACTTTTGTTGATGCAATAGGAATATTAGCTGAAGTTGTAGAAAAAAATGGTGGTGTAATTGTTGGATACACTAGTTGTGATGGATATAATTTTAGCGAATCCAAAGCTCTTAGAGATGGAGAATTTATTGGACTTGCTATAGATGATAATAATCAAAGCAATCTAACAGATGAAAGAGTTAAAAAATGGGTTGAAAAGTTAAAAGGAGAATTTTAAAAATGGAAGTTTTAGTTCATCATATCTATGAATATGAAAAGGGATTAAGAAATTTGATTCTGCACACAACATCAAAAAATTTAAAATTGGAAATAGAAAAAAGACTTAACAAAAAAAATATCCCTTTTATAATTCATGAAATTTCTGGAAACAAAATAAATATATACTTTGGAAATCAACACTGTATAGATGTTGTTAACTCCATTAGTAAAGTAAATTTATCTGAATATACTCCAGAAGAAGATTACATTTTAGGAATAATGTTGGGATATGATAGAGTTAAACAATGTCAAAGATTTTTAGATAGAAAAAATAAAAGAAACTCACAACAAAAGTTAATTGGCTAGGAATAAATTCCTAGCCTTTTTTTATAAGTTCTGCTGTTATTCTGCCACTTTCATATATGGTAGGTAGTCCACTTCCAGGATGTGTTCCCCCTCCAACTAAATATAGGTTATTCAATATATCCATTTTATTTTTAGGCCTCATTGTAAGCATTTGACTTATATTATGTCCCAAATTAAACGTTGCTCCTAAAAATACATTATATTCATTTTCCCAGTCTAAAGGTGTTATAATTTTACAACACTCTATATTTTCTTTTAAATTCTCATATTTGCCTTTACTCTCTAAAACATTCAATACTTTTTCTTTAAAACTGTCTTTTATCATATCCCATTGAATGTCAGATTTATTATTAGGAACTGGTACTAAAACATATAATGCTGATTTCCCTTGGGGGGCAAGAGTTTTATCTATTACAGATGCATTTTGAACATAAACAGAAAAGTCATCTGAAAGAGTTAAATTAGTGACAATATCATCTACATTTTTTCTATAATCATCAGCAAAAATTATTGAATGATGAGAAATATCATACTCCTTTTTAACCCCTAAATACAACATGAAAGTAGAACAAGAATATTTTTTATCATATAATTTCTTATCAGTATACTTTTTTCTTTTCTCCTCTGGAATTAACTCCTTCATTCCATGTGCAAAATCTGCATTAATTATAACTTTATCATAGTATAGTTTTTCTCCTGTATAAAGTTCTATTCCTTTTACATCTTTACCCTCAATCATTAATCTTTTTACTCCCTTAGATAAATGTAACTTTCCTCCATCTTCTAAAAAAGATTTCTCCATTGCATGCGATAATTGATTTAAACCACCTTTAACATGATAAACTCCAAATGCATGCTCCAAATATGAAATTATACTAAATGTCCCTGGAGCTTCCCAAGGAGACATCCCAATATACTTGGCTTGGAAAGTAAATGACAATTTTAGTTTTTCGTCCTCGAAATACCTTGATAAAACATCATATAAAGAAACATGTGCATCTAAATAAGGTATTGACTTTAAAAATTGTGGTTTTAAATAACTTAAAAAATTAGTATAAGGTATTTTTAAACATCCTATAATTTTAGTGTATTTTTTCTCTTCTTTTTCGATATACTTATTATAGTTTTCAACTTCATTTGGAAATGTCAACTTTATTTGTTCATACATTTTTTCTTTCGACAAATGACTATATGGGTAAAATTCTTTATTATTTTCAAAGCATAACCTATACATTGGTTCAATTCTTTGAAGTTCTACATAATTTTCTAATTTTCTTCCTGTTAATTCAAAAATATCTTCTAAAATATGCTTCATTAAAAAAAATGTTGGTCCCAAATCAAATTTATATTCGCCTAATTGAAGTCTTGAATTTCTTCCACCAATAAAATTTTGTTTTTCAAAGATTTCAACTTCATAGCCACTATTAGCTAAAAGCATCCCTGCAGAAAGTCCTCCAGGTCCTGCTCCTATTATTGCAATTTTCATAGGTTCACCTCTCAATTTTAATGTTATTTTTAACAGATATTTTTAGTTTATGTTTTTGTGAATAATAAAAAGTTTATCTGTATATTACATTATACTTCATAACCATTAACAATCAAATCTATTTTCCCTGTAACAGGATCCATAATTGCTCCATGTACTTTAATATCTTTTGGAATAAGGGGATGAGTTTTAACAATTTTCACACTTTCATTTACTGATTCTTCTACTGAATCAAATCCTTTTAGCCATTTTCTTATATCAATCCCTGCATTAATTAAAGTAGAAACTATTTCTTTAGGTATTCCTCTATCATTCATTTTTTCAATTATTTTATCTGAATTTATGCTACTCATCCCACAACAATGATGCCCAACTATTAGCACTTCATCTGCTTTAAATTCATATATTGCAACTAAAATACTTCTCATTGCACTTCCAAAAGGATGGCTTATTGTTGCTCCTGCATTTTTTATTAATTTTACATCTCCATTTTTTAAATTTAACGCTTTGGGTAACAACTCTGTTAGCCTTGTATCCATACATGAAAGTATTACCATTTTTTTATTAGGCTCTTTTGATGTAATATAAGCATCGTATTCCTTATTCTCTACAAATTTTTTGTTAAATTCCAACATTTCTTCTAATTTTTTCACTTTAACCTCCATAACACCAAATTTCAATATTTTTTTATTTTAATAATTAT
>JAFGUR010000093.1 GCA_016938425.1 Fusobacteriaceae bacterium | reverse complement strand
ATTTAATATTTAAATCTTCTAATAATTCGAAACATTTCTTTTCTAAATTAGATTGATAATGAATTCCTCCTTTAGTATATCCCCTTTTTCCAAATCCTCCCTTTCTTCCAATATCTCTTAATCTATTTCTAGTTTTAGGATTTTTATAATATTTCTTTAAAGATTTACTTATGTTGTTTTTAATGTCTTCATTATTTGCTCTAAATTTAGCAGTGCATTTAGCTGAACAAAATCTTTGATTTCGTTTATTGTACCATACTGTAAATTCTTTTCCACAAAATTCACAAGTTTTATTAATATCAGCATGTCCACTTCCTTTTAAAGATTTGGACACTTTTTCATTTATTTCTTTTCTTTTAGATTTAGTAGCAAATCCTCTAGAACATTTTTGAGAACAGAATCTACCTGATCCATAAGATCCATCATGTTCTCTTTTGCAGTTTTCACAAATCATAGTTCTTTTTATTTTATTTATCCGATTTGAACTATCATTTTTTAATCTGCTTTGTAGTCCCTCTAGGATTCAAACCTAGGACCCCCTGAATGTAAGTCAGGTGCTCTAAATCAGCTGAGCTAAGAGACCATATAAAAAAATTAAGGTAACTGTGATCGCTATAATAAAAGCCAAAAGGCGGCTTCTATCGGATTCGAACCGATGATAACCAACAATAGAAGGAAGCAATCTATCTAATCCTTAATTTTGATTTTTCTACCTAGATACCATCCATTTGGTATAATATCTATTTTATGTATTTTTTTATTTTCAATTCCATTAGTAATCCAACATGTTCCATATTGTGGATTATTAACTCCTGAATTTTTAGGTTTTCTTAATTTTTCTTTAGTCTTATCTGAATGATGTTTTCCTAACCACCCATTAGACTTTCCTTTTTTAGATATGGATACTGATTTACTGTATTTTTCTCTATATTCAAGATCATTTTTTAATTTATAAAGATGTTCTTCTCTAAATTTTTTCCATATTTTAGATCTTGCAATATTAAGTTTTCTATTATGTTCTTCTCCGGATATTCCTCCTCCTCCACCTGGTTGCAAATTCATACATT
>JAFGUR010000092.1 GCA_016938425.1 Fusobacteriaceae bacterium | reverse complement strand
TTATACTTAAAAATTAAATCGTTATCATCATAGTAAAAATGAAAATTTAAAATATTAATAGAATTAAGCATCTCACTTAAAAAAATAGGAATATTAGATATAACACCCTTATTTTCTTTAGAAAAAAGCCAGTTAATATGCTTAAATGATAAAATTCCTTCATTCGTATCTTTTGGAAATAGAATAGAATCAATATCTTTTGGGAAATTGGCTAAAAAAACATGCATCCCTCCTATAGAATTTTTAGAAGTCCAAAAAACATCACCTTTAAAATCTACAGTAGTAATTTTGAGACCAGTTTCTTCTAATATTTCTCTTTTAATACTAGAAAACTTATCTTCATTCGGTTCTATTTTCCCACCAACACCGTTCCACAAACCCATATTAGGAGATTTCATTCGATTTAACATTAAAATTTCTTTTTCTTTTTGAATAAAACAAAGTGTGTATTTAATTTCTATATGTTGGTTCATCTTATTTTATACCTCTTCAATATCATATTTATTTTTAATTGTACTATAATTTTCTCTAAAATATTTTAAAGTTTTAGGCAAATAATTTAAAATATCTTGAGCCATAACTCCGTCTTGTCCAACAGAATCTTTTAATAAATCACCACACAATCCATGAATAAAAACACCCATTCTAGCAGATTCTTCAATTGACAATCCTAGAGCAAATTGAGCAGCAATTACACCAGTTAATATATCCCCACTTCCTGCAACAGAAAGAGCTGAGTTTCCAGACAAATTAACAAAGACTTCTCCATTTGGATAAGCAATGATAGTTCTAGAATCTTTTAAAATTAAAATGACTCTGTAACGTGTAGCAAAATATCTTGAAATATTAATAATATCTTCTTTAATTTCTTCAACCGATTTATTAATTAATATAGACATTTCTCCTAAATGAGGAGTCAAAATAGTAGGATATTCTCTCATTAATAAAGAATCCATTTTATCTTTAAGGGCGACTAAACCATCAGCATCAATAATAATAGGCTTAAATATTTTAGAAACTAGAATATTAACAAGTCTTTGAGGTTCTTCTTCTCTGGAGAGTCCGCCTCCAATAATACATAATTCTTTGTCATTAGATATATCTAAAATCTCTTTCAAGTTTTCAATGCTAATACTTCCTTCTCTAGTCTCTTTTAAAGGATGAAATACAATTTCATTAGCTTTGAGAGCAATAGGAGCAACGATACCTTCAGGACATGCTAAATTTGAATAAGAACCACCCGATTTTAAAAAACTAACAGCATTTAAATAAGGAGCACCATAATATTTTTTAGAACCTCCAACAAAAAGAACTTTTCTAAAAGAGCCTTTATGAGAATTTTCATCTCTATCTTTATATTTAATTGGGGAGTTAATAAAAGTCTTAATATTTTCATTGAACTTCCTGCTGATAGATAAGTTATTTAGATACAAATTCCCAGAATAATATGTTCCAGGATACAAGATATTTCCTATTTTTAAATTACCTAAAGCAATAGTTTTATTAGATTTTAAAGCTATACCCATAATTTTTCCAGAGTTTCCGTTTACTCCTGATGGAATATCTATAGAAATTATAAACTTATTTTTTTCATTAATGATTTTAATAATATCAAAAATAGGCTGTTCTATAATTTTGTTAAGACCTGTACCAAAAATACCATCGATAATTATATCAAAATTATCTAAGTGTTTATTAAAATTCTCAATATCAGCAATACTTTTCTGAGAAATTCCAAGCTTATTTATAATATCAAGATTTTTTTTAGTAGAGCCTCTAAAACTATCTACACCAGAAGTAAATAAAATCTCTAAATTTATTCCAAGAGAAAAAAGTTTTCTAGCAATAACTAAGCTATCTCCACCATTATTTCCTGATCCGCAAAGAATTAAAACATTTTTATATTTTACATCTTCTTTTATTAAATGAAAAATTCCTAATCCTGCATTTTCCATTAAAATTTCTTGAGAAATACCACTATTGATAACATTATTTTCTATATAAATCATTTCTTCATTTGAAACAATATTCAATTTTATCACCTCATAAAATTTTTATTACACACACTATACTATTGAGTTATTTAAAATTTAATTATTATGCTTTGCCAAGAGATTGATACATATGTCTTGGATTGACATAGCATAAATGATTAATTTATTTCATATAGTATACTATAAAGCTTTCAAATTTGAAATCTAATTTTTCTTTAAAAAATAGAATAATTTTTCTTTTCCTTTATCATTTTTAAACATTTTAAAAACGATTCTTGCGAGAATAAGAGTATCGTAATAACTGTCATGAAGCTTTTCGTTATCATAAGGTACTTGATAGAACTCAGCTAATTCTAAAAGCTTTGGCCATTTATAACCATTTCCTTTAGAAATTTTAACAATGTTTACATTTTCGTTCATTGTACAAAATTGATATTTTAATTTAAAGGGAATAAAATTTCTATCAAAAGATATATTATGTGCGATAAAATGTTTAGAATTTCCAATAAATTTTTTAAGGTTCTCTATATCATCTTTAAAATATAAAGGATAATCAGCCGAAATTCTTTTTTCTTTGATAACTTCATCATAAAGTCCATTAACTTTAAGAGCACCATAATTTGGGGTCTCCTGAGGCTCTCTATAGTAAAATCTGTAATAGTCTGATATTTTTTCTAGTTTATTTAGTTCAAAGTCATATTGAAGTTTAATAAATGCTACTGATAAAACACTACAATTACTAGTACCATTAGTTTCAGTATCAAAAACTATAAATTCTCTTTTCATAAAAATCCTTTCAAAATTTTTGTAAAAAAATAGGGGGATTATCCCCCATCTTAATAAAATTAGTCTTTTAAGTTTGCTAAAACATCAGCTAATTTTTTACATGCAGCATCTGCATCTGGACCTTCAGTTATAACTGTAACTTCAGTTCCTTTTTTAGCTCCTAATGAAAGAAGTTTTAGTAATGATTTTCCATTAATTTCTTTTCCATTAGCTTTTAATGTTACAGTTGATTCGAATTTTTTTGCTTCTCCTACGAATTCATTTCCTGGTCTTGTATGAATACCAGTGTCATTTGTAATTACAACAGTTTTAGTAGCCATTTTTATACCTCCAAATTAATTATATACTGAACTCAAACATTGTACAATTTTTTAAGGACTTTGTCAAATCAATTAGAAATTTTTTTAAACGTAAATGAAATTTTTTACATGCATTATGTACTAAAACAGTATTTTTCTTTAGGATATAAAACTTTTTTTATTAAAAAATTAATTGTTATTTTACATCTTTTGGAGAACATTCTCCATTTTCACAGATATATGCTATTTCATTGGACAATTTTAAACCTTCTTTTAGTTCTTTAACACTTAGTAAAGTAGTTTCAGCTATATTATTTAGGGCTTCTTTAGTAAAAAAAGCTTGATGTGAAGTAATAATAACATTGTTAAATGTAAGTAAACGTGCAAGAGTGTCATCATTCAAAACTTCACCAGAATAGTCTTCAAAAAAATAATCTGCTTCTTCCTCATAGACATCTAAACCTGCAGAACCAATTTTTTTATTTTTAAGTCCATTAATTAAATCTTGAGTGTTGATTAATTTACCTCTACCAGTATTAATTATCATTACACCTTTTCTCATTTTATTTATAGTATTTTCATTTATTATATATTCAGTTTCATGGTTAAGTGGGCAATGCAGAGAAATAATGTCAGATTTCATATATATTTCCTCTAATGGAACATATGTAAAATTTAATTCTATGGATAATTCATTTTTTGGAAAGGGATCATAGGCAATAACATTTACTCCAAAACCTTTTAAGATTTTTATAAGTATTAGCGAAATTTTTCCTGTTCCGATTATTCCAGCAGTTTTGTTATAAAAATCAAATCCTAATAATCCATTTAAAGTAAAATTAGCTTCTTTAGTTCTTTGGTATGCTTTATGAATTTTTCTGTTCAGAGCCATCATAAGTCCCATTGTATGTTCAGCAACAGAATAAGGAGAGTATTGAGGGACTCTAACGACTTTTATTCTATTATGGCATGATTTAAAATCAACATTATTGAAACCAGCACATCTTAAAGCAATCAATTTAACTCCATTATTAACAAGAATATTTATAACTTCTTCGTTGACAAAATCATTTACAAAAACGCAGACTACATCAAAACCTTTTGTTAGCAAAGCACTGTCAGTATTTAATTTGGTTTCAAAATATTTAATTTTAAATCCAAAACTTTCATTAACTTCAGTAAAAGACTCCATATCATAAGATTTTGCATCAAAAAATGCTATTTTCATGGGTTCCTCCTTGGACTATATGATTTAGTTTGTTGCAAAATTTTAACAACTTGATTTTTTTATAGATTCTCCCCACCTACGGTGGTGAAAGAAGGGGGATTCCATGGCAAGGACTACGTTCTTACCACTCCATAATTCAACTACAGACTTAAAAGTCTAAATCTCATTAAAACCAATAAAAATATTAATTGTATTATTTTTAACTGTGTACATATATTTTTTAGTTTTGCAACTAGCTATTATATGATTTTTCGTTTGTTACAATAGCCAACAATTTTCATTCGAACTACATTTAGAGTATAAAAATTTATAAAATATATAAGATTTTATGAAATTTAAGTAATAATTTTTATATTTTGAAGTAGTAAATCTAAATATATAGATAATTAAAGTAATTGCTTAAATTTTCTTCTTATGTGAATATTATATCATTAAGAAAAGTATAAATCAATATTCTATACTAAAAATGTATAAATTTTCTTCTCTAATTTTTCTGGTTTTATTACTTGTCAATTTTCCATAAAAGATATATAATTTAAAGTCGAGAAAAATTAAGGAGAATTTAAAATGAAAACTAAAATAGACATACTAAAAATGAATTATTTTGATTTGGAAAATTCATGTTTAGAATTAGGGTTTAAGAAATTTAATGTTAAACAAATATATAATTGGTTACATCAAAAGAACGTTGATAAATTTGAAAAAATGACAAATATATCGAAAAAAAATATAGAAATATTAAATGATAACTTTTTAATACCTTCTTTAAAAGTAGTTGAACATCAAATATCAAGAATTGATGGAACAGAAAAGTATTTATTTGAGTTGCATGATGGGAAACTCATTGAAACAGTACTAATGAAACATAAGGATAGAAATACGATTTGCGTATCTTCCCAAGTAGGCTGTGCAGTAAGGTGTAGTTTTTGTGCAACAGGGATTAACGGATTTAAAAGAGATTTAACTCTTGATGAAATATTGAGCCAAATATATCACATTCAAAGAGAGCTTGTTAGTAAAGATGAAAAGGTTAGAAATATTGTTTTTATGGGGATGGGAGAGCCACTTTTAAACTTAGATAATGTTATAGAGTCTTTAAAGATTTTAATATCAGAAGAAGGATTAAATTTATCAAAGAGGAGGATTACAATTTCTACTTCTGGAATAATTCCACAGATAGAAAGACTTATTGAAGAAGATATGACAGTAGAATTGGCATTGTCGTTACATGCTGGTTCAAATGAAATAAGAAAAAATATAATTCCTATAAATGTAAAATATCCTATTGAGGATTTAATGAAAGTTTTGTGGAAATATCAGAAAACTAGTGGGAGAAGAATAACTTTTGAGTATATTTTAATTAATAACTTAAACGACACTATAGAAGAAGCAAAAAAATTAAAAGAATTAGTTAAGGATTTTGACTGTATTATAAATATTATTCCATATAATCCTGTTGAAGGTTTGAATCATGAAAGACCTAGTAGAAATAGAATTTTTAAATTTTATAATTATTTGAAAGATGACTTAAGGTTAAATGTAACTTTAAGAGGAGAAAAAGGGACAGATATTGATGGTGCCTGTGGGCAACTGAGACAGAAGCAAAAAAAATTAAAATTGGATGTTAAAAATGGTAATTTAGAAGAGAAAATTATTATAAAAAATGAAAAAAATTAGAGGGATTCCTCTAATTTTTTAATACATATTTTTTTCATTTAACATTTTAATTAAAGAATCTTTAGTTACTACTCCAAAATATTGTGAATATTCTGTTATAATTATTTCTTCAATATTGTCGTCGAAGCTAAAAATTTCAATAAGTTTATTTATTGTAGTATTAATATCAAATGCAATGGCATTGTTCATAATATCAGAAATTTGTTTTCTTTTTAAGATTTCTTTTCCAAAGGGTGTAAGGAGGTATTCTTTTATGGAGCTTTCTTTTATAATCCCAATAGGCTTATTTTTTGAATCAACTATAGGAATTACATCAATTTTTTTATTATCTTTTAACATTTTTAATACCAAATCAATTGAATTATTAATTGACAGAGTTTGATGAATAAGAGTATATTTTTCTATAATTTCTCTTTCTGCAAGTTTAAAAGTATCGTATTTTTCATCACTCTCTAAAGCCACATTATAGTTTTTTTGAATTTTAGAGAGATTTAGAAGAGGTTTTTCTACAAAAAATCCTTGGACCAAATCACAACCTATTTTTCTACAAATAAGGTATTCTTCAAGTGTTTCAACTCCTTCAGCAACGACTTTTCCACCTAGACTATGGACAAGGTTAACGATACTTGCTAGAAAAACTTTTTTCTTAGAGGATTTGTCAATTTCATTTATAAAAAATCTATCGATTTTTAAAATATCTACTTCAATATGAAATAATTTTTGTAAATTGGAGTAACCACTTCCAAAATCATCAATTGCAATATTATATCCTCTTTCTTTATAAACAGTTAGCAAATTATTTATACTTGAAATATTTTTAAAATTATGTTTTTCAGATATTTCAAAAATAAATGAATTTTTATTCATTCCAAATTTTTCAATTATTTTTTCTGTATTTCCCATACTAAAATTAGGCATTTCTAAAACTCTATTATCCAAATTATAGAAAAACTTAATATCTTTAAAAAAATTAATCTCAGAAAATCTAAGGAGTGCTTTTTTTCTTAAGAATAAATCCAAAGTATAAAGTATATTGTCATCATAAGCTTTGTCAAAAACTTCTTGTATGCTTTTAAATCCAGCTTTTTCGTGATTTCTTAGAAGAGCTTCTACACCGTAAATTTCTTGATTATTAACGTATATTATAGGTTGAAAAGCAAAATCTAAAAGTTTAGATGCTTCTTCCCATTCTTTAATAGTCATTTTTTTCACCTACTTATTTTTTTTTAATTATAGTATTAACTTGTATGAAGAAAATAAAAATTGTGTAAAAAACATGTATTTTTTTTACAGTTAGACTTTTTTGTATAAATTATTCTAGAGCCCTTGAGTAAATTTGAATTATATGTTATAATTTCTAGTAAATTTTTGAAATATTTGGAGGAATTAATGATATATCTTGACAATGGTGCAACAACGTTTGTTCATCATAGAGTAAAAGAAAAACTTATTGATATAATTGATAATCATATAGGAAACCCTTCTTCTCTTCATCAGTTAGGACTAGATGCTGAAAAAAAAATAAAAGAAGCAAGATTTGAGGTTGCAAAACTTTTTAAGGGTAAAGAAAAAAATATAATTTTTACTTCTGGTGGGAGTGAATCAAATAATCTAGCAATAAAAGGTGTTTTAGGAACATATGCAAATAGAGGAAATCATATAATTATTTCTTCTATTGAACATGCTTCAATATTTCATCAGGTTAAAAAACTTGAGAAAAATGGGATAGAAGTCTCTTATTTATCTGTTGATGATAAAGGATTTGTGGATAGTGAAGAGTTAAAAAAATTAATTAGAAAAGACACTTTATTAGTTAGTATAATGCATGTTAATAATGAAATTGGAACAATTCAAAAGCTTGAAGAAATAGGTAAAACTATAAAAGAAAAAAATTCTAATACAATTTTTCATATAGATGCAGTTGCAAGTTTTGGAAAACTTCCTATTGAGTTTATTAAATGGAATGCCGATATAATAAGTATAAGTGGACATAAAATTCATGCACCAAAAGGAGTAGGGGCTTTATTTGTAAAAGATAATTTAAAGTTAAATTCTTTGATAGATGGAGGGTCACAAGAATGGGGTATGAGAGCAGGGACAGAAAATGTAGCTGGAATTGTTGCCTTAGGAGAAGCATGTAAAATTATTAATGAAGAAAGTGTGGAGAAATATTTGCCACAAGTAGAAAAAATTAATAATTATTTGAGAAAAAGAATTATAGATGAAATATCTGATTCAAGAATAAATGGTAGTGAATGTAGGGACAGAGAAATATTTGTAAGCTCTCCTTATGTTATTAACTTAGGATTTAAAGGAGTGAAGGCGGAGACTTTATTGCATCATCTAGCTTCTAATAAAGTGTATGTTTCTACAACTTCTGCATGTTCCTCTAAAGAGTCTAAAGAGAACTCCAGAATTCTTAGTGAAATAAAAGTTCCAAAAGCTTATATGGAAGGTTCGATTAGAGTTACTTTTAATAAATATACAACAGTTGATGAGATAGATGAATTTATAAAAATTTTAAAAGATGGCATTGAAATGCTAAGAATGTTTAGAAGGTAGGTAAAAATGTACAGTGATATTATATTAAGAGAAGGTGAATTAGTTTTAAAAGGAAAAAATAGAAGAGATTTTGAATTTAGACTAATTAAAAATGTAAAAAGAGTTACTAAAGAATTTACGAGTATAAAAATTGAACGTTCATTTGGAAGAATTTATATAAGAAATGCAAATGAAAATACTCAAGAAATAATAAATAGAACTAAATTAATTCCAGGTATTTTTAATATTTCTCCTATATTGAAAACAAATAAAGATTTAGACAATATAAAAGAAAAAGCTTTAGAGTTATTAAAAAAATCTATTGGAAATAAAAAAACTTTTAAAGTTGAGGCTAAAAGAGGAGATAAGAGCTATGCATTAGATTCAATGGAAATCTCTCGTCAAGTAGGAGGCTATATTCTTGCAAAGTATGAGGGAGAGCTAGAAGTTAATGTTAAAAATCCTGATATAGTTATAAATATTGAAATAACTTTTACGTCAGCAAATATTTATTCAGAAAAAATAAGGGGAGCTGGAGGGTTACCAATAGGTTCTTCTGGAAAAGCCTTAACTTTACTTTCTGGTGGGATAGATAGTCCTGTTGCCATATGGCATGGGTTAAAAAGAGGAGTAGATATGGATGCTATTCATTTTTATAGTTTCCCATTTACAAGTGAAAGATCTAAAGAAAAAGTAGTAGATTTAGCTAAAATACTATCTAAGTTTAAAGGAAATATGAAGTTATACGTTATTAATTTTACAGAGATTCAAAAGATAATAGGAATTAAATGTCCTAAAGAATATTATATTACAATTATGAGAAGATTTATGATGAGAATAGCTACAGCAGTAGCTAATAAATATGAATATAAAGCACTTTTTACAGGAGAAAGTATAGGGCAAGTAGCCAGTCAAACATTAGAAAGTATGGCAGCAATTAATGCAGTAACAAATATTCCAATTTTGAGACCTTTGGCAAGTATGGATAAACACGACATTATAGAAATATCAAGAGAAATTGGAACTTATGAAACATCAATTTTACCTTATGAGGATTGTTGTACAGTTTTTGTTCCAGAGAACCCAGTAATAAAACCATTGATTTCTGTTTGTGAAGATGGAGAAAAAGAGTTGGACATTGATAAATTGGTAGAGGATGCTATTAATTCTAGTACGTTAATAACAATTTATGAAGACGGTAATATTAAAGAAGAACCACTTATTTAGAGAAATGGAGAAGAACTATGAGATATTCAATTTTATTTATTTTATGTATTTTGGCTTTTTATAGTGAGGAGAATACTGATAAAATTTACTCTCAAAAATTGAAAAAACTTTATTCGTCTAGTGATACTAGTAATTTTGTAAATGAAAAAAAGATAGATTTTGAAAATAGTTCAATTAGTCTATCAGTAAACGAAAGTAAACTTATAGAGTATAAGTTAAAGGCACCAAAGAATAAAGTAGTATTTGAATGTGAGTCTAAAGATAATTTAGTTATTTCAAAAGCAGATTTTGATGTGACAGATACTTTTCAAGATGTTTTTGTTACAAAAATAGGACTAGACAATAAAGCCATTACCAGTATCTATAGATATGATGGAGAAAATTTAAAAAAATATATTGAGTTTAATCATTCAGTTAAGGATTTTTTTTATGACTCTAATGGACATATTTATTTTTTTAATCAAAATGATGGATTAGATATTAATAATTCTTTAAATTATAAAACTAAAAAAATAGAAGAAGTTAGATAAAGATTAATAGTAGAGAAAAAGTCTTAATTTATGATGTTGCACTCGTTATATTTTTAAAAAATTAAACTGAACTAGGTCAGAACGGAATTCGTTCCCAACCTAGCTTTGTTTATCATATACAGTATTTTAATTCCATTAATTGTAAACTTTGGTAGAATTAAAACTTTTAAATTCTAACATGACATAATTTCCTAAAAGTAGATAGTGGATAAAAAAAGGTCTAATTATGGTAAAATATCACAAATATTTTAGAAGGATTTTTTTATGTCTAAAAATATAGGGATTCAAGAGAAATGAAGTTAGAAGTATTAAAGCTAAACTTATGGGAGGTTCAAATAGTAGAATTAAAAAGGTTTACAGATTTATAGGAACTAGGAATAAAATCAATTATTCGTAAAAAAAGACAAAGTAGAACTTATAAGGCACCAGAGGTTGTTAGAGAAAATATACTTAAAAGAGATTTTAAAGCCTTTAATCCCAAGGAAAAAGGGTCTATTGATGTTTCCCATATTCCTAATTCTATTATATTTGTGCCATAAAAGATTTATACACCAATAAAATTGTAGGCTACTCTTTGAGTAAATTTCAAGATTTAGAGCAAGTTTTAACAATCGTAAAAGAAACAATAAAGGATAAAAAATTAAGTAACGTGGTTATTCATTCAGACCAAGAGTTTCAGTTCACACATAAAAGTTACCTTATCTTTACTCATTAAAAACAGATGAAGAAATCTTAACTGCCATACAAAATTACATAAAATTCTATAACGAAGAAAGAATACAAGTAAAATTAAAAGGCTGCTCACCAAATGAGTTTGGTAATACAGCCTAAAATAGATTTTTTTATTTGTCTACTTGATAGGGGCTAGTTCACATAGACATGCTTTTGTTTATATAAATAGTGGTTGGGAGTTGCTAAAAACTATATAATTATGTCGCATTTTTCATAATATTTAATAGAGGAAGTCTTTTGGGATTCTATTGATATTTCTTTTCCACGATCAATTGTAAAATTTGTATACGAAAAGACCTTTTCTCCAGAATTTAGAAATAGTTCAATAGAGTAAGTGTCAATATAAATGTCCATGCTAATCCCATTTTTATTGATTGCATATCCACATAAATTATATGTTTCATTAATATTATCATAGGTTGAAATATAGGTAACAAAATTATTTCTCAAATTGAAAGCTAATTTTATTGAATTATCTTTATTTTTGAATAAATTAATAATAATTTCGTTATCACTATCTGAAATAATTTCAAATTTCAAATACATTCCAACATTTTTAAAGTTTTCTAAAAAAAGTTCACCATTAACTTCTAAATTTTTTGATACACTTTTATTTTTAAAATAATTATTTATGCCTACAAAAGGTTTTTGGATAATCATACCATTTTGAATACTTAGTAATCTCGGAAGAGACATCATTCCATTCCATCCTAATTCCTCAGGAGGAGTAAGTGTTTTATATACCCATTTTTTCATCCAACCTATTGATATTCTTCTACCTTTTTTATCTTCCATACTTTGGGGAGCATAAAAACTGTGTCCATAATCCATTATGTCCTTATGTTCTATATCAAAACTTCCATTTTCAAAATTTAAAGTTCCTATTATATATTCTGTTTTATTACCTACCTCTTTTTCAAATTCTTCGTTGCATGCCATTACAGAGAACATTAGTATCTCTTTTCCATCTATGCTAAATAAGTCAGGACATTCAATCATAATATTTTCATCTGGAACAGTCTTATATACAATGGAAATAAAATTCCACTT
Organism: Fusobacteriaceae bacterium; assembly: GCA_016938425.1. Lineage (GTDB taxonomy): Bacteria > Fusobacteriota > Fusobacteriia > Fusobacteriales > Fusobacteriaceae > JAFGUR01. The sequence continues at coordinate 8,703 of JAFGUR010000092.1, read as the reverse complement.
TATAAGATCGTTAGATTTATAAAGAAGTATATCTCCTCTTCCATAACTATTTTTTCCTGCTATTACTACAAAATAAGTTCCATCTTTTTCTATAACCTTTGGATCTCTAAAATCTGTTTTTATGTATCCATTTGGTAAATCATATTGGCTTATTACTGGGTTGTTAGCGTACTTTTGAAAGTTAATACCATCTTCTGAAATAGCTAAACACTGATGTTGAATCATTTCATTTAGGTTTGATTTAAATCCCATGTTTGGATTTATATTACCAGTATACAATAAATGTAGTTTTCCATCTTTTTCTATGGAACTTCCAGAAAAACATCCGTTAGCGTCAGCTATTGTATCATTTGCCATAGCAACAGGGAGATGTTCCCATGTAGTTAGATCCTCTGAAACAGCATGTCCCCAATGCATATCATTCCATTTAATATCATAGGGATAATACTGATAAAAAAGATGGTATTTTCCTTGATAGAAGCAAAATCCATTAGGATCGTTAATCCATCCTATTTCTGGTACAAAGTGAAATGAGGGTTTTGTTCCTGTTTTATCTCTATTTTCTTTAATAAATGTGTTTGCTTTTTCTAATTTAGTCATTTAATATCCATTCCTTTTGATTTAATTTCTATTTAATACCACTTCTTGCAGTACCTTCAACAATATATTTTTGAAATATTATATAAAGCATTACTACTGGAATTGTGACTAATGTAAGTACTGCCATTATATGATTTCTAAATATATGTGCTTGATCACTGAAAATTGCATTTAAAGCAACTTGAACAGGCATTAAATCTGAATTTGATAAAGCCATTACTGGCCATAAGAAGTCATTCCAAGAAGCAAGAAAAGTTAAGATTCCAACTGTTACATAAATCCCTACACTTGATGGAAGAACTATTCGAAAAAATACACCTAAATCACTTAATCCATCTATTTTACCAGCCTCTGATAGTTCTTTAGGAAAAGACATAAAATATTGTCTAAATAAAAATATATTCATTACATTTACAAATCCAGGTAAAAGATACCCAGGCAATGTATTAATAAGTCCCATTTTATTTACAACTAAAAACATTGGTAATATTGCAGATTCCATAGGAACAATCATAAGAGCAATTATGAATATTAATATATATTTTTTAAATGGAAATTTAAATTTTGCTAAAGCATATCCTGCAAGAGAGTTTATTATTAAACTAATGATAACTGTTATAGATGCGTATATTAAACTATTAAACATATTTTTGAAAATATTATACATACTTAAAAGCTCTGTATACGAATGTAAACTTAAATTTTTGAACTGCGGGATAAATGCGTACACTGTATCTAAATCTCTATTAATTTGTTCTCCTGTTTTAAAAGAAGATAATATCATCCATATAAGTGGCAAAAGAAATTGTAGTGCAAGAATTATGGAAATAAAATATAGAAGAAATTTTTTCAATTTTTTCAATTTTCCTCCTCCTTAAACAGTTTTTTTATAATTATAGAAACTACTACTAAAAATAATGTAAATACCAATGAAATTGCAGAAGCATATCCTACATTTCTGTGCCTGTACCCATATTCATATATATACTGTAAAATTGTCATAGTTGAATTATCTGGACCTCCTCCAGTCATAACCATTGGTTGTACTATTAGCTTAAAAGCTTGTATTGTTGTTGTTATCACAAGAAACATTACAATAGGTTTCAATGATGGGAGAGTTATATGCCAAAATTTATCAAAAGCATTTGCTCCATCAATAGTTGCAGCTTCATATAATTGAGAATCTATATTTTTTAATCCTGCAAGGAAAATCATCATTTGATAGCCACAGCAAGACCATGCAGAAAGAAACACTATTGTTGGCATTGCCTGTTTACTACTACTTAAAAATGGTTGAGGGTTAAATCCTATTTTCCCTAGCATTTCATTTATTAAGCCATTGTTAGGATCAAGCATTACGCTCCATAATATAGATATTACAACAAGAGACAGAACTGCTGGAGAAAAGTATGAAGCTCTTAAAAAACCTATTCCCTTTAATTTTTTGTTTGCTATAAGAGCTAAACTTAACGCCATTACAAGTTGTAATGGCACAACTAAGAAAACAAATTCAAGTGTGTTAAAAAAACTTTTTTTAAGAGTATCATCAGAAATCATTCTGACAAAATTTTCGAATCCTACAAAATGTTTTTGATTAGGTCTTAATAGATAAAAATCCGTAAATCCATAAGTAAATGCTAGTATAATAGGAAGAACTACAAAAAGAGTAACTAAAATTAGTGCCGGCAATAAAAATCCGTAAGCAGTAATGACCTCTGATTTTTTATATAAATTTTTCTTCTCCACCTTGTACTCCTTATCTTAAAGTAAAGGGAGACCGAAGTCTCTCTTTGTTTATTTATTTTTTATATTTTTTTAATTCTAAATCAATTTTTTCTGAGGCTTTTTGTAGATATTCTTTAACTTGTTCAGGAGATGAAGTATTGTTCTGAGCAATTTTTAAAATAACATCTTTAGAAAATGTTTCAGACAAATATGGATATCCTGGTGATATTGGTCTTGCTTTATTTGTGTTTGATACTTGATATTTCAATACTGACCATGCTTCATTAAAATAAGGGTTAGGCGTATTAGTATTAATTACATCTATAGAAGCTTTACGTGTAGGAATAGAACCATTTTTGACAAAGTATTCTTTTGCAGCTTCATCATTTGTTAACCATTCCATAACTTCTACTACTTGTTTTACTTTATTTTCATCTTTTATATTGGCATTTCTTACAAAAGCCCAGCTTCCAGAAGGTGTATAAAGATCTTTAAAGTCTACACTCATTTTAGGATATCTTAGAGACTTAAATTTCAAGTTAGGATAATTTGAAACAAAATCATTAAAATACCAGAATCCTGCTACAGCAAAGGCTGTCTTTCCTGTGGCAAATGCGTTTTCAGGTTCTGTAGCAGTTGCTAAAGGTTTAGTTTTATCAAATAATTTTGCAAATTTTGTAATAGCGTCAATTGTCTTGTCGTTATTCATATATTCATTTGTAGTAATTCCATCATTTGAAATAATATTTGAACCATTTGACCATATTAATGGTGCATAAAAATAGGTTCCTATTTCATATCCGCCTGTAGCTATTGAACCTACAGCAGTACTTACTGCAACTTTATAATCTTTAAATGCAGGATCTTTTGTTGTCTTTGCAAAATCATCTACTTTTTGAAGAACTTCAACAAATTTATCCCATGTCCAGTCTTCATTTGATTTAGGAATCATAGCTTTAATATTTTCTGGAAGAACTTTTATCATATCTTCGTTATAAGAAATAATTACTCCTGAGTCTGAATAAGGCATTGCATAAAACTCTCCGTTTACAGTTCCTTCTTGAATCATAGCGCTAGTAAATCCATCTTTGAATCCTTGAGACATATTAGCATCTAAAGGGCCAATAACTCCCGAGTCCACGTATGCACTTACATCTGGTCCATCTAGAGTAAATATATCTGGCATTGTATTTGCAGCAATAGAGGCATTCAGTCTGTCAATATATCCCGATCCTGCTCCAGCTCTTGTAATGTTTGAAATTTCGACTTGCATCTTTTCAGAATGAGTTTCGTTATATTTTTTTATCCTATCTTCAAACATTTTTCCTTCGGGACTTTCTGCAGAAGCCTGTGACCATACAACTATTTTTTCATCTTTTTTTTCCTTTGCTCCACACCCAGTTATAGTTAGAGTTAAAAGAGCCAGTAAAGCTATCGACAATTTTTTTAACATATTACCCTCCCTCGAAATTTTGAATACGTATTCACGATTTAAATATACATCACTTATAAAAAATTTGCAAGTTATTTTTCATAAATATTTTTATTAATCAAACAAAAAATATTAAAATAATACAAAAGGAGATATAAACCTCCTTTAATTTTAATAGAATATCTCTATTTTCTTTGTTGTTTTTCTTTTGAGAAGTATAGGGTCGAGTTCAATATGTTCAACTTCTTCAACTAAAATTTCTGTTTTTATTTTCTTCATAAGTATTTCAAATGCTATATTTGTTAAATCTTCTATAGGTTGTTTAATACTAGTAATCTTTAATACACCTGCTATTAACGTATCATCAAAACCTACAATTGAGATATCTTCAGGAACTTTAAGATCAAAATCTTCAAGGATCTTAATAGTTTCATAAGCAATTACATCATTTCCCACAAAAAAAGCTGATGGTAGCTTCCCTTTTATATTCTTTTCAAAAAAATCATGAATCACTTTATCTCTTTCTTTTATAGTATATAAATAATCTGATATGCAAAGATAATTATTCATATTGAATTCTATTCCATTTTTTTCTAATTCCATATTAAATCCTATAAATTTGTCGTCTGCTTCTATATCTCCACCAATATATCCGATATTTCTATGGCCTAGGTTAATAAGATGTTTTGCTGCTTGAATTCCTCCAGAAATATGGCTTACACCGACACTATCAATCCCTTTTTTTATTTGTGTGAGAATTACAAGAGGAATTTTTGTATTTACTACTTTATCTAAATTAAAATTAGAACATGGGACAAGAACAATTCCATCAACTTGCCTGTCTACAAAATCCATGATATTTTCCCATTCTAAAATAGGGTTTTTTTTGGAATTATGAACAATTAGGCTGTAATTATTTTTTCTAGCAACTTTTTCAAGATTCTCAAATATTTCAATAAAATAAGGATTTGATAGATCTGAAATACATAATCCTATTAGATATGAACTATTATTTTTTAAAGATTTGGCAATTAAATTTGGACGATATCCAACTTTTTCTATATACTCTAAAACTTTTATTTTTTTCTCAGCTTTTACGTTTGGACTCCCATTAAGAATCCTTGAAATCGTAGGCTGAGAGACTCCAGTGGCTTTTGCAATATCATTCATTGTGAGTTTCATATTTTACCTCGCTAAATATTTTTACTAAATTATACTTTAATTTATATATCGATTCAATAAAAATATATTTTATTGACATATAGATAAAAATATTATAGCATTTATTTGAATACGTATTCAACAAAAACTTTATTTAAGAAAGGAAAAAATTATGTTAATAGCAGCAATTGAAGCTGGAGGAACAAAATTTGTACTTGGGATAGGAAATGAAAATGGAGAAATTCTTGAAAGAATAAGTATTCCTACTGAAGATCCTTCTATTACTATGCGAAAAGTAGTTGAATTTTTTCAAAACAAAAAATTTGATGCAATAGGTGTCGGAAGTTTTGGACCTATTGATCCTAGATTGGAGTCGGAAACTTATGGATATATCACTACAACCCCTAAACAAGGATGGAGCAATTATAATATAATAGGCGAGTTAAAAAAACATTTTGATGTTCCTATAGCTTTTGATACAGATGTAAATGGTGCTGCTCTTGGTGAAAGCAAATGGGGGAGTGCAAAGGGATTAAATTCAGCTTTATATATTACTGTAGGAACAGGGATAGGAGCTGGAGCGATATCTGAAGGAAAGATGATTCATGGACTTTTACATCCTGAAATGGGGCATATTGTAGTAAGGAGACATGAAAATGATGGATTTGTAGGAATATGTCCTTTTCATAAGGATTGCTTAGAGGGAATGGCATCAGGACCAGCAATAGAAGCAAGATGGGGACAAAAAGGATATGAACTTCAAGAAAATCATGAAGCATGGCAATTGGAAGCATATTATATAGCTCAAGCTATTGTGAATTTTATTCTAATTCTATCTCCAGAAAAAGTAATAATGGGTGGCGGAGTAATGAAACAAATTCATTTATTTCCTTTAATAAGAAAAGAGATAAAAAGGATATTAAATAATTATATAATAAAAAAAGAGGTTTTAGAAGAGATTGAACAATATATAGTACCTCCAACTCTTGGAGATAATGCAGGAATCTCTGGGGCTTTGGCTTTAGGTTTAAAAGCAATTGAAATCAATGAAAGTAATTCTTAAAGAGGAGTCGTCAACGATGATATTATTAAAAAAATTAGAGCATGAGAAAAATTAGTTTATAATATTAAAGTAAAAATTAGATGCAAAATTGAAGTTATGTTACAAAAATTTGGAGATTATGAAAAAAATAAAAACTATTTTAATAATGTTTGGAATTTATGCGATTACATCTATATATATTTAACAAAATTAAACTGAATAAGGCTCATTAGAAGTAGAATTATCTTCTTAAATTTATAGTTTCCTAATTAGAATTAGAAAGAATTTTTAAAACCTTGAGCCTCAGCCCAACTATCACTTAAGCTCCGCATAAGATATTCTAAGAGCTAAAGCTCAAAAATATCTAAATATTCTAAGAGCTAAAGCTCAAAAATATCTAAACTCGACCATCAAAGATTGTTGGACACCTTATAATTCAATGCAAATATTTCATATTATAATTTATAAGTAATTTCCTAAAGAATAAGTTCCTTATGGTCGCAAAAAACGTTCTACGTTTATGAGGTTTTTTGGAAGAAATTTTAAAGTAATCTTAAGTCCAAGGTTTGGATGTATGATTTTTAAGGTTTTTTGCTAAAAATAATGTGTTTTTCTATTAAAAATAGTGTTGAAATTTTTTAAAATCATTGGTTTTTAATTTTTCAGTAAACCCTAATTAAGTATAAAAAAAGGAGCCAAAATTTTTGGCTCCTTTTGACATTAAATTTTAAAATTATCTGATTTATCTTTCATTTGTTGAGAAGTTTCAGATAATTCTGAAGAAATAGCTCTTAGTTCTTCCATTGTTGCAATTTGTTCTTCAGTTGCAGCTGTAATTTGCCCCATCTCACCTGTTAAAGTTCTAACAGAAGTAGAAGCCGTTGAAATTTCATTAACAATATAACCCATTTTATCTCCAATTTCATCATTGAAATTAGAAACAGTTTCAATTTTACTTTCTATGTTTGTAGATAAAGTATGAATGCTTATAAAGTTCTCTTGTACTTGTTTTACAGAATTAGTGCTTTGTAATGAGATATTTTTAGTTCTTTTCATTGCTTCAGTTGCATTTTTAGAGCCTTCAGCAATTTTGATAGTTATTTCATGAATATCTTCTACAGTTTTTCTTGAACTTTCAGCAAGTTTTCTGATTTCTTCAGCAACTACATTAAATCCTCTTCCTGCTTCTCCAGCACGAGCAGCTTCTATAGCAGCATTTAAAGCTAATAAATTTGTTTTTTCTGAAATACCAGTTATTGCTTCTAGTAAAGAAATAATTTCATTAATTTGTGAAGAAAACTCAGTTACAAAATCACTTGTATTATTAATACTATTTTCTGTATCTAAGATCATTCCAACAGTATCCCCTAGAACGTCCATACCAAAATCAGAAACTTCTTTTAATTTTTCAACACTATCTTTACAATCGCTAACATAAGATTTAATATTTTGACTTTCTCTACTTAAACTGTCAAAGTCATCAAAAACTCCTTCAATTTTTTCAACAGATGTTTCCATTTTATCTGTAAATTCAATAATATTAGATGTGATTGACTCAGAAGCTTGAGTAGTCTCAACGGTACTATCATAAAGTCTTTGACTATTATCTGCTAAGTTATGGGCTTCTACTTGTAAATTATTTATTAAATCTCTGAAATTTATTCTAGTATTTTCTAAACTATCAGAAATCTCTTGTAACTCATCTTTACTATTTAGTTTAATTGAAGTACTCAAATCTCCTTTTGACATATCACTTAATAATTTTAATATATAATTAACAGGTTTTGTTACATTAATCTTAAAGAAAAAAGCAAAAATAATAATAATAATAATAGTAGCTATACCAACGATAATACTTAACATAATTGTAAATTCAAAAATAGTTGTGTTAATAAATTCCCTAATATCATCTCCTATAAAGAACATTCCAATAACTTGGCCTTTAGAATCTTTTATTGGTAAATAAGCTACAGCTAATTCTTTGCCTAAAACTTTAGATATACCAATGTAAGACTCCCCTTTTGTTAATACAATATCAGTAATTTTTTTGTCAGCTTTTGAACCTACAACTCTTTCATTATTAGTTATAATATTTGTTGAAATTCTAGTATCCCCTTGAAAAACACTAACTTTGTAACCAAGGATGTCGCCCATTTTATCAACAGTTTCAAAGCTATTATTAATTTTTTTACTTCCTTTGTAAAGCATATTATCTCGTATTTCAAAGTCCCCAGGGTATAAGGTATTAAAGTATTCAAAAGCAATTTTACTTGCCCCTAAAACATTTTTTTCTGTAATTAAATTGATACTTTTAGCAAGTAAAAAATTAACAGAAAAAATTAAAATGATAAAAAAAACCAACATAATTCCTGAAAATACAATAGATATTTTCTTACTTAATTTCATTTTTTTCCTCCTAGCGTTTTATGTATTAATGCAAAATAGATAATAAAATTAAAGTGATTTCATATAGTTAAAAAATAAGTAATTTGATATTTTTTAGTAATAAATAGTGAAATAAATATATCATAAGTAATAAATTTTTTCTTTTTGTTTACTTAAATTTAGTAAAAAACAAGTAATTTTGATTAATTTGAAAATTACTATAAAATTAATTGATTAAATAGCTTAAATATTTCATGAAAATTTAAACTTTAGTTTATTATATACGAAAAATTTAAAAAAATCTACAGCATTTTGGTTAATTATTGAATTTAAATTCAATTTACGAACAAATAATTAT
>JAFGUR010000091.1 GCA_016938425.1 Fusobacteriaceae bacterium | reverse complement strand
AGCTCCTTACAGTCACAAAAAGCTTCCCACGTTTACGAGGTTTTTTGGAAGAAATTTTAGAGTAATCTTATGCAGAGCAAGCGGAGTTCAAGGCTTGGATGTTTGATTTTTAAGATTTTTTGTCAAAAACTCTGCATCTTTTTATTAAAAATGAAGCTGAAAGCTTTTAAAATCAATTGTTTTTTATTTTTCAGCAAGCCTTAAATAAGGTCTATTGAAAAATCTATTATCAAAATTTAAAAAGGGCCGAAGCCCATTTTAAATAAATATTATTATTTTACAGGAACAAATCCTTCTTTTTTAACAATTGCTTGACCTTTTGGTGACAACATATAATTTATTAAATCTTTTGTTGTTCCTGTTGCTTTTTTATCAACATACCAGTAAACTGCTCTTGATATTGGATATTTTTTCGCTTTTACATTTGCTAAAGTTGCTTCTACACCATTAACTGTAACTTCTTTTACTGTATTTTCCATATATCCCATACCAATATAAGCTATTGCACCTTTTGTTTTTTCAACTTGTGATTTTAAAGCTTCATTTGAAGGTAAAAATAATGCTTCTTTCGAATATTCTTCTGGTCCTTTTTCATTACCTTTTCTTAAGATATGTTCTTTAAAATATACATGAGTACCTGAACTTGAGTCTCTTGATAAAACTACTATTTTCTCGTCTGGCCCTCCAACTTCTTTCCAGTTTTTAACTGTTCCCATAAATATTTCTCTCAATTGTTCTGTTGTCAAGTTTTTAACTGGATTTGATTTGTTAACTATAATTGTTATTCCATCATAAGCTATTGTTACTTCTTGTAAATCTAATCCTGCTGATTTAGCTTTAGCCCATTCTGCATCTTTCATTTCTCTTGAAGCCATAGCTATATCTATAGTTTTATTCAATTTTGCTGCTATACCTGTTCCAGAACCTCCTCCTGTTACAGATATTTTTGCTCCTTTATGAGTCTTCATATAATCCTCAGCTACTGATTGAGAAAGACTTAATATTGTGTCTGAACCTTTTAACTGAATTAACTTATTATTACTTTTTCCAAATAGAGCATAACTTGGTTGTGATATAAAAGCCATTGTTGAAACCATCATTAAACCAACAGATAATAATTTTTTAAATTTCATTTTTTATCCTCCTATATTTTTAATTACAAAGTGATTATAGACCTCTTCTGTAAAAAGATTATTAAAATTTAGTGAACAAAATGAAAAATTATCTTTACTTTTTTACTTATAATTTAACATTTAAATTACATTGCTCATATTCTTTAAACTAATAATTTTCATTTTAAACTTAAATTAATTTTGATTACTCAGCTATATAAAAGCTATAAATGTAAATATTTTATGCGCGCCTTTTACGTGAGAAGATGGGGAGATTTACAGGACAAAGTCCGAACCCACTTCAAGGATTACTCCTAGCAACTCCTCTAAAACTTTGATTTTAAAATTTTTATTATCCCTGAATAGTTTCAATTAATCAATTATTTGTCATATCTTTGACATAATTTAATTTTAGACTATTATTTGTGAGACAAAAGGTATATAATCAAAGTGAATTAATATTCACAAAAACTTCTGCGCTTTTTATACACCTTAAAATCACAAACTACAATCTTGAATATGTTAAATTCAATCCCAAAAGGAAATGAAGTCATAGCTTCATTTCCTAATCAAAATTTAAATTTTATAACACTAATTAATTTGAAAAAATATAAATATGGAGGTCATAATGTATTTTTCAGGTAAAACTCTTTTAACAATCTTTGGTGTAACTATTTGTATAAATGCCTTATCTGTTGAAAATTTTAATGTTACAAATCCTCCTCCTATGATGAATAGTATCAAAACAACTAAAATTCCTATTACTGAAGGGGATTGGACTTTTGATGTTATTACAAAGATAGAAGGAGATAAAAAAACTGTTACTAGCACTATTACCTATTATTCTGGAAAAACAAAAAGTGTTGTAATTGTTCCTAGTATTTTAGGTGGAGCACCTGTTACAAAAATTTCTTCTCAAGCTTTTGGACATCATGGTGAAATAAATGCAGTTTATGTGCCTTCTTCTGTAGAAGAAATAGCAGACTGGGCTTTTTATGATTTAAATACTGCTGCTTTTATATCTTTTGCAAATCCTCAAATAAAGATTGATGATTCTGCTTTTCAAAGTAGTGGAAATGCTAAACTTTATTTACCTTCAAATACTTTATTAAAAAATGCTGGTGGAAAAGATATTTTTATTAATGATACTGAAGAAATTTCATTAAAAATAAACAATCCTACAAATGTTATCATTGGTGGAGAAAATTATTTGAATATATTAGATAGCCCTTATACTATAACATTAAAAGAAATAAGTGACATAGCAAAAGGAACTGGTAATATAATTTATAACTCCGACTCTTTGACTTTTAATGGAGAAGCCTATATTCCAAAAAAACAGAAAGTAGAAATTTATAAAGATTTTCAAAAGATTTTCTCTGTTTCAGATTTAAATAAAACTTTTAAGTCCTTTACAAAAGAGGAAGCTTTAAAAGAAAATTTAAAAATTGTAAAAGATTCTTCTTATAAAGATGTTAAATCTGTAATAAAATTTGAAGAAGGCTACTATGTCAATGGAAATAAAGTTCTTTTGGATGAAAATATAAAAGCTTATGATACTGTAACTGGTGACTCAATTTTAAAAGATGAGAAGACTAATCTTTTTCCTTCTGCTGGAAAAGGAAAATATAAATATATATTTTACAAAGACAAAGATAATGATGGAGATATTGACACTATTTATTACTCACCATATGAACAAAATTATAGTTATAATCCTACAAAAATTGAAAGTGATATCACAAATTTAAATGGCTTAGGTGCTAGAGATATTATGAATCCTTTATATTTATCTTTTGCTAATGGTGTAATTGAAGCTAATGGAAAAAATTATTCAATATATAAAGATGAATTAAATATAAGTACTTCAAAAGATGGAGATAAAATTTCTGCTAAAAATAACGAAGAAAGAAGCTTACTATGGGCTAATGATTATGGAACTATAAAAATAAACAAAATGAATGGTACTTCTTCTTCTACTGGGAACTGGGCAAAAATGTCCTATGAATCTTCTCTCCCAGCCTATAATGTTGAAATAATAATGGAATGGGGTATGAATGCCTTACTCTATGCTACCAATGGTGGAACAATTAAAGTAGGAAATTTAAATGGTGGAATCAGTACTTTTACTGCCAATGGAGACGGAGCCAATGGAATTATTGCTGGGGGAACAGGTATAAAAGATGAAAGTTCATATGGTTTAGCAGAAACTTCTAAAGTCTATGTTTATAATTCTACTTTTGATTTGCAAGGATGGAATAATCATGTTGCAGATGTTGTCTATGGTGGATATGCTTATCTAGAAAAAGTAGCCTCTACTACAGGAAAAAATGGAAGTTATTCTGTAGGTCAAGCTTCTGCTTTAGCTAATGATTTTGGAAATGGAGTGGTAGAAGTAAAAGATTTTAAAACTATCACTTATGGAAATCGTTCTGCTGGAGCCTATGTTATTGGTGGTGGTATTATTAGTGCTGAAAATTCATCTTTTAGCTCTATTATGGATGCGGGATTAGTTACTGCCTCTGGTGGGACTTTCAAAGTAAAAGATAGCTCTATTATTGGACAAATTGCTGTTAGAAATAGAGGTGGTATTACTAAAGATTCAAACAGTATCTTTGATAATTCAACTTTTAAAGTTATTAAATCCTTTGATAACTTTAACATAGGAGAAAAAGCTAAAAAAGCTGTAGAATTATGGAAGGAAGTTAGTGGAACTGAAAATTTAATTCATTTTATGATGAGTAATCCTTCTATGACACTTGGCAAATTATTTGATAATTATAATATTGATGACATTAAACAAAAGAAAATTTTAGATGGTCTTAGTGAAATTTCAAATATTAAATATACTAGAGAAACACTATTAAGAAATAGTTTACTTGACAATACATTTTATAATTACTCTGCAGGAAAATTTGTTGGTTCTACTGATTTTTCAGAAATTCCATATTTGACTGTTGGTAGCTCTTTTGGTGGTCTTGTAAGTTCTATTATTGAATTTGAATCAGCTGGAGTAACTCTTACATTTAACAACTCTAAATTCGATAATTTAAATGGAAATGATTTCAACTATTTGATTGCTTCTGAAGCTGGTTCTTCTGGAAAAGTAATATTTAACAACTCTGATTCTAAAGGAATTATTTGGAATGAAGGTAATGTTTTTAGAGTGGTAGAAGGAAGACCTGATAATAGAAGTTCTAGTCTTGAAGTAGTATTTAATAATTCAAATTTCCAAGGTGTTTTTGCTGATGGTAGTAATGGCCTTTGGAGTGTTGAATCCCTTGAATATCAGAACTATAATAACAAAACAAGTAATCTTAATGGAAATTATTATGGTGCTACAGGAAATTTTGGAATTTCTGCTATTTTTTCAGAAGAATCTTTATGGAACATAACAGGTAAATCTTATCTTGGAAAATTAACTATTGAAAAAAATAGTAAAATCGTGGCTCCCGAAGGATTTTTAGTTAAAATGATTGTTAATGGATTAGATACTCCTATCAATGAGGGGATCTATGAAGGTCAAATTGTTTTAGAACTTGTAAAAAAATAAATTAAATATTTAGCAACAGAGTTTTTTATTATAGAAACTCTGTTGCTTTTTTTACTATTAAACATTAGAAATACTTATAAAATAATAATTCCAATAGTGAATACTTAATTAGAGCTTACTGAAAAATACAAAATAATTGATTTTAAAAGATTTCAGCTCTATTTTAATTAAAAAAGTGCAGAGTTTTTGACAAAAAATCTTAAAAATCAAACATTCAAACCTTGGACTCCGCTTGCTCTGCATAAGATTACTCTAAAATTTCTTCCAAAAAACCTCGTAAACGTGGGAAGCTTTTTGTGACTGTAAGGAGCT
>JAFGUR010000090.1 GCA_016938425.1 Fusobacteriaceae bacterium | reverse complement strand
AATGCCAAAAAAGTGCTTAGGCTGGATGACACCATTTGAAGTTCATTGGGGAGAAAAGTTGCAATTAACTTGACAATGTGGGAAATACTGTGACCTCAACAGAAAAGGCTTTGGAAAGATTTTTAGAAGATATTAATTTAATAAAAGGAGAATAAAATTATGAAATTATGGTCTATTATAATTGTTAGTTTATTAACAAGTTATAGTTGTTTTGCAATGTGGTTTGGAATACCTAAACCATCTAAGAAAATAAAGTATAAGTTAGATTTTTCAAAATTAGAAAATTTAGATGAAAATTCATTTAATAATAATTTTTTAAAAGAAGTTTTGGAAAAAATGGATAAAATTAAATATAACGAACGTAAATGGGGAGGGGGGGAATTTAAAGAATATATTGAATATTCTTTTAGAGATGAAGAAGAAAACTCTAGTCTAATAATCCGTATATTACCTCATTATTCCACAGAAGAGGCTCACCAAGAATTTGAAAGAAAAAAATCTGTGTATGAAAGAATGAAATTCTTATATAGAAATAAAAAAGAATCTAAAACTAATTATTATTCAACATATATGAACCAATGGAGAACAGACCCAGAAGGAGGAAGTAAGCTCCTTGATATGTACACTACAAATATAGGAATACAAAATGGAAGTATACTTATAAAAATAGAAGATTTTAGTGATACTAAAGATAAGAAAAAAGCTCAAAAGTATATAGATATGCTTGTAGAAATAGCAGAAAAATATAGTAGCAATAAATAGCTTAAATACAAGGAGCCTATGAGTTTCTAGGCTCTTTTAAAAAGAAATTTTAAGAATTTAAAATATTAGGAGGGTTTAAAGGTGAAAAAAGTATTACTTTGTATGATATTATCAATTTTTTTAGGTGGACAAATAATATTTGCAAAAGATAAGGTTGAAGTTTTACCATTGTTTGAAAGGGGATATTTGAACTTAGTAATGCCAGAGAGTTATGAAATGAGTACTTTTTCAAAACAAAATACCCAAGCCCCAGGAATTAGAATAACTAACGATGGAAATTTAATTACACTATCCGTTCAATGGGCAAAAAATTCGGATGAAAAGTTGCCTGATGACTTCATAAAAAAACTAATAGAATCGAACAAAAAAGAAATGATTAATTATGCAGTGGAAAAAAATCTAGAACTTAAAAGGATAGAGGGGAAAGAGGGCAAAGGATACTATTTTTTATTAACTGTAAAGAATCCTGAAGAAGTAGGATATAAATATAGTATGCGTTCATTTATGTCCGTAGGAAATTTAATGATTGTTTCTACAATGCTTTCAAATGATGAAAGTTCAAAATTTTTAAATATATAAGTTGAAATAAGTTTTGTAAATTTTAAATTAATAAATGCAACACAATCTGTCTATTGTTATTTTAGGGTTTCTTGTAATTT
>JAFGUR010000089.1 GCA_016938425.1 Fusobacteriaceae bacterium | reverse complement strand
GTTTGAAGAAGAAACGACGCAAGCAGTAGAGCAAGCCAACTCTAACATTATTGAATTTCCAACCCTTCAAGAAGAAAAATCGGAAGAAGAGAAACTAAGAGATTTAATTAAAAAATTAGAGGATCAAGAAAAACAAGAATTATCTGATTATGACCAAAATGAAGAAGAAGATAACGAAGAAGAATTAGATGATTTAATTCAAGCTTTAAAAGAACAAATGAGAAATAAACAATAGGAATAAAGATGAAAAAAGAAAACAAGGTATTAAAAAGAATTGATAAACTAATAACTGTACTACTAATTGCTTTTATCCTTGTTAGTTTTGCCTTGTCTGTAACCTTTACTTACTATAGAAGTCAAAATAAGTTAGTTACTATTTTTGGCTATTCTGTTTGCTATGTAATCACTGGTAGCATGATACCCGAACTTGAGGTAAGTGATGTCATTTTAATAAAAGAAATGAAGGCGGACCAAATTTTAGAAGGGTATATTATTACCTATGAAAGTAGGTCAGGCACGATGGCAGGAAATTATATTACTCATAGAGTGGACTCCGTTCAAGAACCATTAACGGAGCAAGATGAATATTATTTCCGAACCAAAGGTGATGCAAATAATGTGGTGGATGCCGAGATAATTACCATAGACCAAATTAAAGGCGTGTATCAACAAAAATTACCGTTACTTCAATTTATTGTTTCTATGTTAAGTAATCCAGTTATATTTATATTTGCGATTATTATCCCACTGTTATTTTCTTTAATCATGCAATTAGTTGAATTTATTATTACGTTAAAAGAAAATAAAGAAGAATAAAAAAGCAAAAAGTAAGACAATTCAGTTGTCTTTTTTTTATTTTTTAAAACTGCAGCAAATAAATAAAAAAAATGAAAAAAACTCATAAAAACAATAAAAAAACAGTAAATTTTACTGTTTTTTTGGTTATTTATACTGTTTTTTCCTGTGTTTCTTCTAGAACTTTGTTTACCCAAACCTTTGCAGATTCTACGAATAAAGTCTTATATTCATTATCAAGTTCTTCATATTCTGCTTTCAAACATTCTTCTAATTCCTCTACAAAATAACCGTTTAATAAAAGAGAACCATCTTCTTGTGCTACTCCATGGTCTAAAATATATTCTGTCCATCTTGACCAATCCTCGTGTTCTAACTGTGCAACTAGTTCTAAATTTTCTGGTTTTTTTAAATAAGATATCATTTGTTTCACGGGTTGACTAAAAAACAAAATATTTCTTATATCTTTAATCCATTTACTAGCAATTTCTCGGTCAGAATTTTTTTCTTGTTCAGATAAGTTATAATAAGCAGTTTTTATTTGCCTTCTCCATCGTTCTATTTTATTACTAGGAAGAATCAAATCTCCATTTTCTAAATAAACGGAACAACTGTTTTGATATTCTAGCCAATGATTCCATTGTTTGTGATTTAATATAGCTAACGTTTTTAAGTCCGTATTTAATTTTTGATTTTCTGTCATACTAAATTTCCTTATTATTTTTTATAAT
>JAFGUR010000088.1 GCA_016938425.1 Fusobacteriaceae bacterium | reverse complement strand
GTATTAGCATAGGCTTGTACACCAATTCCTGTTTGCATTATTATTTTATCCCCTACTACTTTAGACATTTCATAAGCCATGTCTGCGTCTCTTATTCTACTTTCACTATTTGCTAAATTATCATGCATTAATCTTATATCTTTTAAGGTATGCTCCAATCTATTTGTTGTAGCTCCCATTCTAGCTCTTTCTGTTCCCACCATTTCCACAGCTTTATCAACGGTCAAAATAGTATTCTCGGCTCCTTCTTGAGTAGATAAATTAATTTCTTTTATACCCAAACTTTCTGAGTCCATGTTGTTAATCCCTAATCCATAAATTTCATCTTTATTAGCTCCTACCAAGAATTTAAACTCTTCTTTGTGCGACCCATCTATCAATTGCTTTGTATTAAAATGTGTATATTTGGCTATTTCATCAATATTTTCAATTAACTTAGTTACTTCTAATTGTAATTTTTCTCTATCGCTATTCGTATTTGTATCATTAGCTGATTGTACTGCTAATTCCCTTATTCTTTGAAGCATAGCATGAGTTTCATGCAAAGCTCCTTCTGCTGTATTTACAAGGCTCATGGCGTCTTGGGTATTACCCATTGCTTTATTTAACCCTTTTATTTGCCCTCTCATTTTTTCAGAAATAGCCAATCCTGCTGTGTCATCTGCTGCTCTGTTAACCCTATATCCTGAATTAAGTTTCTCCATACTTTTGTCCATTGAATTTTGTTTATCAGAAATCATTCTTGTTGTTACTTGTGCAACTATGTTACTGTTAATCCTCATAGTTTATGACCTCCAATTTATCCATTAAGTAATTGTAATATTCCTTGTGGCGAAGCATTAGCTTGTGCTAACATTGCTGTTCCACTTTGTGCAATAATTTTATTTTTTGAAAATTCTGTTATTTCATTTGCCATATCTGCATCTCTAATTCTTGATTCTGCTGATTGTAAATTTTCTTCTGATACTCTTAAATTATTAATTGTATGCTCTAATCTATTTTGCATAGCCCCATATTTTGACCTTTCTACCGAAACGCTTTCTAGAGCTTTGTTAATAAGTTCTATTGCATTATTTGCATCTCCTTGAGTTGCAACTGATACTGTTCCACCTTTTGACTCAAGTACTACATTTCCATTTGCATCTAATTTAGGACTTCCATCAGGATTTGTTGCTGGCACTTGACTTGGAACGCTAGCTAATCCTAAGCTTTCTGCATCCATTTTCCCAAGTTTCATATTTACTGTTTGCCCTTTATTTGCTCCAACTTGAAAATAAAGTCCACTTTCTGCAAATTCTCCTGTAATAAGCTTTTTAGTATTAAACTCTGTTGTTTTACTTATTCTATCTAATTCTTGTCTAAGTTGTTCTATTTCTTGCTGTATTGCTGCTCTATCATTATCTGTATTAGAGTCATTGGCTGATTGTACTGCTAATTCTCTCATTCTTTGTAATATCGCATGAGTTTCATTTAAGGCCCCTTCTGCTGTTTGGATAAGAGATATTGCATCACTAGAATTTTTAGAAGCCATTCTTAATCCTCTTATTTGTGCTCTCATTTTTTCAGATATTGCTAATCCTGCTGCATCATCTGCTGACCTATTAATTCTTAAACCAGAAGATAATCTTTCCAATGAGCTATCAATTTTATCATTTGTAATTGTTAAGTTTCTGTATGCGTTCATTGCTGCAATGTTGTGATTAATTCTCATTTTATGACCTCCTCTTTTGTATTTTGACATCCTTGTCCTAAAATAAAAAACCGATTTACGAAATTTTCTTTCATAAACCGGGGTTATAAGATTATCTATAGAATTTGACTAAATCAAAATTAGAGCTTTAGTAGAAATCCTTTCTACCTAACCTTTTACAGTTTTTAAATCTCTCATTTTACTTAGCAATCTCATCCATTAGATTATCTTACTTAAACCTCCGTGTTTAAGGTTTTTTTAAGAGCTTTACTGCTCTATTTTATTATCGTCATCTTTTTTTAAAACTTTAATTTTATTTTTGTAACACCCATCGGCATTAGGACTAGTCTCTAATGCTAAAGTAGCTATCTTCAGAAAAGATAAGTAAATACATCTTTTATCTGTTGACCACTCCTTTAGTCTTAAAATTTAGCCTCCTTGCCAAATGATTTTTGAAGCTTTACTGCTTTATTTATCTTACAAGTTAATTATCGATACTTTTTAAGAAAACCTTAACTTTTTTTTAATAATTTTTTTAGGTTAAACTTTCTGTTTCGCTATAATTAATTTATCGGTATTGTTTTTTGAAACTTTAATCTTTTTTAAAAATATTTATCCTATACAAACCTACCATTCATAAATCTCTGCGTTCGCATAGGTAGGTTTACGCAATAATTCTATTTCTACTTTTTTTAAATTAAAAATTAAAGGCTTTTTTCTTTAACTACTATAGTTTACACAGAATTATATCTTTGTAATCGCGTGTTTATCTTGTGGTTAAAAATTGGGTTTCATTACTAATTTCTAATCACTAATTAAATAATTACTATATATATTTTTATAATTTTAACACCAATTCCTTTTAAATATCAATAATTTAATAATCAGACTATAGAGACCCTTATTTTAAATTCAAAAAAACATTAAAGGGACTTTATTTACAAAATTTTGTAAATAATATCCCTTTTTTAAATTAATCCCTTATTTCTCTTCTACCGATTTTATAACTTCCCCGTTATCAGCTCTAAATTCAAACTCTATTCTTCTATTTAATTTTCTATTCTCCTCAGAATCATTGGCAACTACAAAGTTTGTTTCTCCTCTTCCCACTGTTTCTATTTTTATATCCTCTGAATTTTTTACTACTTTCTTAACCATATCTGAAACTGTTTCTGCTCTTTCTTTAGATAGTTTTAAATTGATTTCATCAGTTCCTGTGTCATCTGTATATCCAACTACATATAAAGTTCCTTTCAGTCCATCAAGTACATAAACACCATCTTGTAATCTTTTCTTTTGAGCATCTGTCATATCTGTAACATTTACTTCATAGCCAACTATAATTGGTAAAGATTTTTCTCCTGCTATAAATTTTTCTAAATCTTCTTTAGAAATTTCACTTTTATTATCAACTAAAATAACTGAATTAGATTTAGTTGTTTTATTTCCTGCCTTATCAATTGCAACTACTTCAAGGGTATATCTTCCTGTTGGTAGATTTTCTACAAAATAAGTTCCATCAGATTCAACTGGCACAGCTTTTCCATTTAAATATGCCTCTGTAATTTTAGCCTTTTTCTCTTTTACTCCATAAGTCCAAGTAACATCGTCTCCCTGTACTTTAGATTCTAAAGACAATTCTGGCCCTGTTACATCTTTTGTACGCCCAAATACATAAGAAACCTTTAAAGAAATAGTTTCTAAATTTCCATCTTTAAATAAATCTAAAGGTGCTTTTAAATTAGAACCACTACCTTCTTTTATTGTTTCAGATGCTTCATGCACCAATTCTACATCAACATTTCCATAGCTTTTCCCTACTCCAAAAGCAAAATAATTTCCACCTTTTTCTGATATATCTGTTTTCTCATTAACTACTCTACCAAGTCTTCCCAAAACATAGTAGTCATTATAAACATTGTATTTCAGAACTCCATAAATAGGGTAACTATAGAAATTTTCCCAGTTATTGTCATTATCTGCTTGTGTTCTCAATTCTAAACCTAGACCATATTTTAGTTTATCCTTAACCCAAACTGATTCTCCACCCAAAGACAATCCTATATTTGCTGATTCATCTAATGGATCTACCGTTGTTCTTCTATATGGATCTATTCCTAAATTTACAGAATATTCTGCTGCTACTGTTTGCAACCCTATAACCAACAAACTAAAAATAAAATATTTTCTCATACTCCACTCTCCTTTTATCTTCTTTCATTTTTTAATTAAAATACACCAAAACTTTATCTTCTCTATCCTGCATGTACCGTTCCTTCCTAATATTTCCTTTTAAAAAAAAGTGCAAAAGCACTTTTAATTTATTTTCATCTATTTCATTGTTCTTTCAAAGGAAATCAATGTGTTTTTCATAAGCATAGCTATTGTCATTGGTCCAACTCCCCCAGGAACTGGGGTAATATAAGAAGCTTTCTCTTTAGCTTGTTCATAATCCACATCTCCACAAAGAGTTCCATCTTCTAATCTATTAATCCCTACATCAATAACAACTGCTCCATCTTTTATCATTGAACCTTTTATAAATTTTGCTATTCCAACTGCTGCCACAACTATATCAGCTTGTTTTACTTTTTCTTCCAAATTTTTAGTTCTACTGTGGCAAACTTGAACTGTTGCACTTTCATTTATAAGTAGTGCTGCTAAAGGTTTCCCTACAATATTACTTCTACCTACTATTACAATATCTTGACCACTAATTGGAAGCTCATATCTTTTTAATAGCTCTACTACTCCATAGGGAGTACAAGATTTAAATGTATCTTCTTCTCCTATCAAAACTTTTCCAATATTTTCAGCATGGAACCCATCAACATCTTTTTCCTTGGCAATAGAATCAATTATAAGTTTAGAATTTAATCCTTTTGGTAAAGGTAATTGTACCAATATCCCGTGAATATTCTCATTTTTATTAAGGCTATCAACTAATTCTAATAATTCTATTTCCGTTGTTTCTGCCTTCATAACATGTTTCTCAGAATATATTCCAAGCTCTTCACATGCTCTAACTTTTGAATTTACATATACCTTTGACGCAGGGTCTTCTCCCACAATTACTACTGCTAATCCAGGTACTTTCCCATATTTTTCTTTTAAAACCAGAACTTCTTCTTTTATTTCTGTTCTAATTTGTTTTGCAGTTTCTTTCCCGTCAATTATTTTGTTCATTACCCAACTCCTTATTATATAATAAATTAGACAAAGATATTATACAATCTTTGTCTAGTTTCAGTCAAATTATTTATTATTTGTAACTTTTTCTTTCCAAAAGTTTAACTCTTGTAACTTTGCATACAAATCTATATTTGAGACTACATATTTATCTTTATCATACTCAAGTTGAACAGGTGCAAAATTTAAAATAGCTTTAACTCCATGTTTAAAAAGTATATTCGCAATTTCTTGAGCAGCTACTTTAGGAATTGCTAATATTGCTGTTTCAACACCTTCTTTTGTGTCTAAAAAATATGGAATATCTTTTGTATCTCTTATTTTTAAGCCGTTTATTTCAGTTCCAATTTTACTTTCTGAGTTATCAAATAACCCAACAACATTAAAACTTTCTTTTGTAAATTCTGGCTCTGCAAATAAAGCATTTCCAAGTCTTCCCAATCCAATAATTATAACATTATTTGTTTTGTGTACCCCTAATATTTTTTCTATATCAGAGTGAAGAGTTCTTACTTGATAACCTTTTCCTCTTACTCCAAAATCACCAAAATTTGATAAATCTTTTCTAATTTGTGCAGGAGTAAATCCCATTCTTGCTGCCAAATCATCTGATGATATAAATTCATCTTGGTTCAAATTTTCTAAACATCTTAAGTATTTTGTAAGCCTTTCAATTACTTTCACCGAAATATCTTCTGTTACCTTTTTTTTCATTGAATTCCATCCTCCTGTAGTTAGTTTAATCTATTTCCCAATTTAAAATAATTCCCATTTATTATATCACTACCTGTTAATAATTTTTTCCCTTGAGGTTTTACTGAGGTTAATATTACACTACCATTTCCTGTTTTTACAACAGGCCCTTTACCTTTTTTAAATCCTACTATTTCTCCAAATTCTCCATCAAATTTTTCTTCTACAATTTCTACTGAATATATCTTAAAAATCTTATCTTCAAATGTTGAAAATGATGTAGGAAAAGGGTTCATTCCTCTTACAAAATTAAAAATAGTTCTTGAATCTTTCGTCCAATCAATTCTTGTTTCTTCTTTTTGAATTGGTTTCACAAATGTAGCTTCACTATGGTTTTGAGCTATTCTTGGAGCTTCCCCTTTAAAAATAAGTTCTACTGCTTCTAAAAGTGTCTCTGCTCCAATAACTGCTAATCTATCGTGTAAAGTTCCCAAATTATCTTCTTCTAAAATTTTTGTTTTCCCTTGTAAAATCATATCTCCTGCATCTAATTCCTCTGCAATATACATGATTGTTACTCCACTTTCTTCTTCTCCATTTATAATGGCTGCATGAATTGGAGCAGCCCCTCTAAATTTTGGAAGCAAAGATGAATGTACATTAATAACACCATATTTTGGTATATTTATTAATTCTTTTGGCAAAATCTTACCATAAGCTACTACTACTATCAAATCAGGGTTTAATCCTCTTACCAAATTTAAAGTTTCTTCTGTTTTTACACTATTTGGTTGATATACAGGAATATTATTTTCTAAAGCATATTCTTTTACTGGACTAAACTTTATCTTTCCGCCCCTTTGATTAGGCTTATCAACCTTTGTGAATACTCCAATTATTTCATACTTTCCATCTAATGCCTTTATAGAGTTTACAGCAAATTCAGGAGTCCCCATAAAAAGAATTCTCATTAATTTCCTCCCTCTTTTTCTGTTTCTTTTTTAAGCTTAGATAGTTTTGATGAAACTAATCTTTTAGCCACTGGAGAAATTTTATCAACAAATAATTCTCCTTTTAAATGGTCATATTCATGTTGGAAGGCTCTTCCAAGGAGATCTGTCCCTTCTTCTACCACTTCTTCACCTTTTTCATTAAGATATTTAAGCTTTACCCTTTCTGCTCTTCTAACTTTTTTATAAATTCCAGGTATACTTAAACAACCTTCTTCATTTTCTACTTCTTCCTTAGAAATCTCTATAAATTCAGGATTTACAATTTTTCTGATTTTTCCATCTCCTACATCTAGAACAAACATATTCTTATTTATTCCAACTTGAGGAGCTGCAAGGCCTACTCCTTGAGCATTTTTCATTGTCTCAACCATATCATCTAATATTTTCAAAATTTCTTCATCTATTTTTTCTACTGGAGTTGACATTTCTCTAAGCACTTTATCTCCATACTTTCTTATTTTTAAAATCATTTTTTCCTCCTCTTATAGCAAATTTACTGGGTCTACGTCCACAATAATTCTCATTTTTTTATCTTTAAATTTTCTAACCTTCTCTTTTAAATCTTTTTTAAAAATTTTTATACTCTGCCTTGTTCCTTTTACAAATATTTGATATCTATATCTATTTTTTATTTTGCTAATAGCACAAGGAATCGGCCCATACATTTCAACTGTATCTGTTTTAATTATACTATAAAAATCTTTACTTTTCTTTATTAAATGTTCTTCTTCTTCACATGACAAGACTATATTTATAATCCTTGAAAAAGGTGGATAGGATAACATTTTTCTATTTTCTATCTCAATCTTATATAGTCCTTCATAATCTTCCTTCATTATCTTATCTATAACATAATGGTCTGGATTATAAGTTTGAATTATAACTTCTCCCTCCAGTTCTCCTCTACCTGCACGTCCCGAAGCTTGTGTAACAAGCTGGAATGTTTTTTCTGCTGAACGAAAATCTGGGAAATGTAAAATAGTATCTGCATTTATAATCCCTACTAATGTTACATTGGGAAAATGAAGTCCTTTTGAAATCATTTGAGTTCCCAAAAGTAAATCGGCTTTTTTATTTAAAAAATCATAGTAAATTCTCTCGTAGGAATCTCTATTTTTTACTGTATGCCCATCTGCTCTTAAAACTTTAATTCCATCCAGTTTTTGAATAACTGTATCCTCAAGTTTTTCTGTCCCTTGACCTAAAAGTCTTAAATTTTCACTTTGACAATTACTACATTTAGGAGTAAATTTTTTTGTATAACCACAATAATTACATCTATATTTATTATCACTTTTATAATAATTTAAAGAAA
The DNA here is from genome assembly GCA_016938425.1 of Fusobacteriaceae bacterium. Lineage (GTDB taxonomy): Bacteria > Fusobacteriota > Fusobacteriia > Fusobacteriales > Fusobacteriaceae > JAFGUR01. The sequence goes on along the minus strand of JAFGUR010000088.1, from coordinate 8,041 downwards.
CCGAGCAATGAGGGCAAACTTCTACCTCTCCACAATCTTTACATTGTATATAGGTTGAATATCCTTTTCTATTTAATAGATACATTACTTGTTCATTTTTTCTGATTTTCTTAGCTGTATCTTCTAATAATGTCTTACTCAGTTCTCCTTCTGTCTCTTCTTTCATATTGATAAGTCTTAGCTTAGGTAACGAAGCATTATTATATCTTTCATTTAACTCTAATAATTCAAAAACACCTTGTTTAGCATAAAAATAGCTTTCCACTAAAGGAGTAGCTGATCCCATGAGGACCTTTGCATCTTCAATTTCTGCTCTTTTTAGTGCCACATACCTTGCATCATATATAGGATTGGTATCCTGTTTATATGAATTTTCGTGTTCTTCATCAAGAATAATATATTTCAAATTCTTTACTGGTGCAAATATTGCACTTCTAACTCCTAAAACAACATTTTTATCTCCATTATAAATAGACATCCATTGTTCTTCTCTTTGAATATCCGTTAGCTTACTATGAAGAATTGCTATTTTATCCCCTAATATTTTTGTAAATCTATCTATCATTTGAGGAGTAAGAGCTATTTCCGGAAGTAAAAATATTACTCCTTCATCATTTTCTAAAGCTTTTTTAATTATTGATAAATATATTTCCGTTTTCCCTGACCCTGTAACCCCTTTTAAAAGTGAAAATCTTTTAGTAGTTTCTAAAAATTTATTTTTAATTTCTTCTTGCTTTGAACTAAGATGTATTTTTTTTAATTCTGTCAAATCTTTCTCATCAATCTTTTTATCTATTTTATTTTTTAAAATAGGCTCTTTCAACACAATTATATTTTTTTTAGCAATGTGCTTATCTATAATTTTTTTATTAAAATTCTTCGTTAATGTTGTATATGTAACAGTTTTTTTAGTTAAATACTCATAAATTTCTTTATCCTCAAAAGTTTCTGCTTCAAATTCTTTATTAATTTTACAAGTTTTTTTATATTTTACTTTCAAATTTTTTGGAAAAGAACTGTTAAATATTTCTCTAAACGAACATAAATAATACTCAGTCATCCAAAAAAATAACTTTAACAGATTTTCTGAAACTTTTACTTGCCCCTCTGCAATTTCTGTTATAGGTTTAATTTCAAATTCAAATTCTGTTCTTTCATCTTGAGCTACTAAAAGCCCTATTTTATTCCTACCACAGAAGTTTACAATTACTTGGTCTCCCACACTATATTGTCCCTTAACATCTAAGTATGTGTAAAATCCTTCATTTTCATCAATCTGAACTAAGTAATACATAAAATCCCTGTCCTTTTTATCTCTTCATAAAGTTATGATAAGCTAAAATCATAGCTCTTCCTTTATTTATAGTTTCTTTATATTCTCTTTCCGGAATAGAATCATAAACAATTCCAGCTCCTACTTGAAAGTGAACTTTTTTTCCCTTTTCAATGAAACTTCTAATAATTATATTAAAATCCATATTCCCAGAATAATCAATATAACCTAAACTTCCTGTATAAAATCCTCTTCTAGTTGGTTCCAATTCTTCTATTATTTCCATACTTCTTATTTTGGGAGCTCCTGTTATTGTTCCTCCTGGAAACATTGACTCTAATAAATCTACAGAATCATAATTTTCTTTTAATTCTCCAAAAACATTAGAAACCAAATGCATTACATGAGAATATCTTTCTACAACCATAAATTCATCTACTTTTACAGTCCCGAATTTTGCTAATTTACCAATATCATTTCTTTCTAAATCTACCAACATTACATGTTCGGCACATTCTTTTGGATCATTTAGCATTTCCTCTGCCAATTTTTTATTTTTCTCTTCATTTTCTTTTTCTAGTCTTCTTGTTCCAGCAATTGGTCTAGTATCAGAAATTCCATCTTTTAACCTTACCAATCTTTCTGGAGATTGAGAAATTATTTTAAAATCATCTAAAGCTACATAAGAAGCAAAGGGTGATGGATTTATTTCTCTTAATATTCTGTAAAGTTCTAAAGAATTTTTGTCTCCTATTTCACCTGTAAATCTTTGACTCAAATTTACTTGGAAAATATCTCCCTCTTTTATATATTCTTTTGCTTTATTTACAATTTCTGTAAATTTTTCTTTATTCATATTTGTTTCAAACATTTCTAAATCTTCCCATACAATTTCTTTAAAATCAATTGTAGGACTTTTTATATTATTTTCCAAATCCCATAAATAATCTTCTACCCCATAATTAATTTCAAACATTTCTCCAGTTAATTCATTTTTCACAATTATCAACTGGGGTTTCAAAAAAATCAATTGTGGTAATTGTAAGTCATCTTCTGATAAATCATTTATTTTTTCTATAAATCTATTAAAATCATATGAAACTATTCCAAAAAATCCCCCAGAAAAAAAGTCATTTTTCTTATACTCTTTAGGTACATTTAACAAAGAATTTCTTAGTTGTTTAAAAAAAAATTCTTTTGATTTTTTATAATTTTCTGTAGTTTTCAATTGAAATTGTTCGCTAAAATTAGCTAATATATAAGAAAATTCTGATAATTTATTTACTTTTGGTGAATCTAACAAAACAAATTTTTCACCTATTTTATCTTTATTTGAAAGATAAAAATTCATTAAATCAAACTTATAAATTCCTAATTTTTTCAATTTTTCTCCTTCAGATTAATTTTTACCTTTTTAATATTTTGCAGATTAGTTCCCACTATTGGACTATAAGTGTCAACTATTCCATTTCCTCTAACTTCAATTTCTATATCTCTATTTTTAAATATATCCATTACTTCTCTAGAACTTAAACCTTTTAAATCAGGCATTGTATTATTTAAAATAGTTGGAACTAATTTTCTATTTACTAAATTTACATTTCCTACTTTTTCTACAACTGCTGTAGTAGGTAAAATCTTTTTATATCTAAAAACTCTTTCCATTATACTTTTAAATAATGGTGCCATAAGTTGAGATGCATAAATCATATCAGAATGAGGTTCATTAGCTACAACTAAAAGTAAGTATTGAGGTTTTTCTACAGGATAAAATCCACAATAAGAAAGAATATATTTTCCTCTTTGATACCCACCTTTTCCACTTTTTTGAGCTGTCCCTGTTTTCCCCCCTATATGATAACCTTCAATTTTAGCATTAACTCCTCCCCCGTGTTCTACTGTTTGATACAACATTTCTCTCACTTGCGCAGAAGTTTCTTCACTTATAACTCTTCTTTTTATATAGGGTTTATGATCATAAATAGTTATTCCATCTTCATTTACTATTTTCTTTACAAAGGTTGGTTCTAATAAATTTCCACCATTAATAACAGTTGAAAATCCCATAGCAATCTGCAAAGGTGTTACTGCAATTCCTTGACCAAAAGCCATGGTATATTTTTTTAAACCATCCCATTTACTGTTTGGTTGTTGTCTTGGTTCTGGCTCATTTGCAAAATCTATCCCTGTTTTCTCATAAAATCCATATTTCCTTAAATATTCCTCAAACTTATCCTTTGTAAATCTATCTGCAATTTGAACCATTCCAACATTTGAAGACTTCATTATAATGTCTTGTGGTGTCATCATCATTCCCTTTGCATTACCTTCTGCATCTCTTATTGTTGCACCCATAATTTGAATGGAACTTGTTGGATTTGGAAAAGTTGACTCTGTCGTTATTAGTTTTTCTTCTAAAGCAGCACTTACAATTAATGGCTTGAATATAGAACCTGGTTCATATATATTTTGTACAGCATTATTTCTAACAGTAGCCTTTGTACCGCTTGGAAGGCTTACCATCCCTAAAATTTCTCCTGTATTTGGATCAACCATTATTCCTGTTAACCATATAGGATTATATGCTTCTACAAACTTATTGACTTCATCCTGCATTATGTACTGAATAACATAATCCAATGCTAAAATTATATCATCACCATTTTTTTTATCTTTATTTTCAATTCTATTAACTGTAGGAATCTCTCTTTTCCTATTAGCAGATAAATACCTTTGAATATCTCTAGTTCCTCCATCAAGATAACTGTCATACTCTTTCTCTATTCCAAATCTTGCTACATCACGAGCTCCACCTTCATCAGTTTTTGCCATAAATCCTATTATTGGTCTTAGTAAATCTTCATTGGGGTAAATTCTTTTATTTTTCTTTTCAAAAAAAATCTCTTTCTTTTTTATTCCTAAATCTTTTAGTTCCTTCTCAAGTTCAGTTCTCTGATTATATGTCAAATTTTCTAAAAGTTTATAATATCTTTTAGAAGAAATTTTATCTATTTTATCAAGTTCACCTTCTACATTAAATACTCCATATTTTCTAATGGCTGTTAAAACTTCTTTTTTATTTAAAACTTCTTCAAACCTTTTTGGATCAATTATTACATCTGCTTCTACCGTATCATATGCCAAATCTTCTCCTGTAGATGCAAGTATTTTTCCTCTCCTACCCGTTTCTTTATATAAACTCTTTACCTGTTTTTCTGATTTTGCTTTAAATTCCGAATGCATTAAAATTTGTATTCTAAAAAGCTGAAATATTAAACCTAAAAACATAAAAAGAACTATCGTTCTAAGTAATTTTGCTCTCTTTTTAAATCTCTCATTATTATTATCTATCAACTTTATCACCTTTCAAGATTATATCATATCATCCAGCATTTTCAAATACTCTTTTTCCAATTTGTGAATTTTTTCAACTTTTTTAAATTCTAAATTTCCCAATTTAGATACCCATAAAAGCCCTTTTTTCATTAACGAATTTGTAAAAAATATAGCTTCTGCTTCTTCTATATCTTTTCTATAAAAATGTCCTTCTTGTACTTCAATTTCATTTATTTTTGCTAATTTTATTATTATTTTTCTTGTAATTCCTGACAAAATATTTAAATCTAAAGAAGGTGTATAAATTACATCATTTTTTATAAAAAATAAATTTGATATTGTTCCCTCAGTTATCTGACCCAATCTATTAAGAAAAATTCCTTCAAATCCCTTTAAATTTTTTCTTGCCATTATATTTCCTAAATAATTGCCACTTTTTAGAAAACCTAATTCATTTTGATAAAGTCCATTTACAAATGAAACTTCTATCCCTTTTTCAGCTTCTCTACCTTGAAATTTTTCAAGTTTCATATACAAATTTTCACTAGAAACTTGTATTTTAAATATAAATTCATCTATTTCTTTATGTTGTTTTATAAATTCATCTATCAATTTATAAAAATCTATTTTATTTGATATTCCGAGAAATTCCATAGATTTTTTTAATCTTTCTAAATGTTCTTCTAAAAAAAATATTTTCATTTTTTTACCATACATCGTTTCAAAAATAGATTCTCCATAAAAAAAATCATTTGATAAAATTTCTTCTTTTTCTATTCTTCCATTTAAATAATACATTTATCTCAACTTCTTTCTTAAATTAAGTACAAAAAAACATCTATAGTACTTGTTCCCCTAAATTTATATTTTCCCATAAATATTAAAAAAGGCAACTAACGTTGCCCCATATCATACCATTAAAAGTAATCACTTACTAGCCATTCTAATGCAGTTTTTTCATCATCAAATACTCTTATGTTATAATCTCCTGTATATGATAAATAATTACTAAAAATTAATCGTTTACTCCCTGTTATCCCTACTAAAGCTGTCTTATAAGTTATTTCTTTTAAAACTTTTTTACCTACTTCTTTCAAATAAAAAATATAATCTCCAACAGGATGAGAATCATTATAATTAGCTAATAATAAATTTTCTTTTTTTATATTTGAAAGTATTTTTTCTTTATCTTTTAATATTTGAATCATTTCTTTTGATTGACAATTTCTATAATCAGAATAAAGTATTTTTTTGCCTTTATAATCTAGCCAAAGGGTTTTCAAGTCATCACCTCAAAATTAGTTTTTTAATATTCTATATTTATTATGTGGTTATGTCAATAATAAAAATTTTTATTGATTTTATATTAAATAATTACAATTGCATTAGAAGATCTTTTATGATACAATTTTTTTGAAATTTTTATGTACCAAAGGAATTTTTATGAAAAAGAAAATATTTTTAACATCATTACTAGTTTATTCTCTGTTTTTGCTTTGGCATATGTTTTTAGGGCCTTACAGAGTCTCTTTATCTAATTATAGATATAACCTGATTCCCTTTAAAACAATATATTTATATTTAAAAGGAGCAAATAAAATTGGTTTCTTCTATTTTACAATCAATATTATTGGTAATATTGGTATGTTTTTCCCTATAGGTTTTTTATTTTTTTATTTAGAAAAAAATCTCTCTCTAATTAAAATTATCACCTCTAGTCTAATTTTTATAACCTTTTTGGAATTTCTCCAACTTACCTTTAAAGTTGGAATTTTTGATATTGATGATATTATTCTAAATACTTTTGGAATTACTCTAGGATTTATTTTTATGAAGGGGCATACCTATGAAAAATTTTAAACTTTTATATACATTTGTAATACAACAAACTCTTTCTTGTATTTTTCCTATTGCAATTTTTGGAATTTTAGCTCTTACTAAGAAAATTAATATCCCTTTTATTCCAAGATATGATTTAATCTTTATTCTTTGCTTACTTGTACAATATGGAATGATAAAATTTAAATTAGAAACTTTTAAAGAGTTTAAACTATCACTTATATTTCATTTAATTGGATTAATCCTTGAAATCTATAAAACAAAAATTGGTTCATGGGCTTATCCAGAATTTTCATACCTAAAAATTAATAATGTCCCTGTTTATAGTGGATTCATGTATTCTAGTGTAGCCAGTTATGTTATTCAATCTTATTTTAGGTTAAAATTGAACTTTGTAAATTGGCCTAAAAAAATAACTACAATTCTTATTGCATTAATTATATATGGTAATTTTTTTACAAATCATTTTTATTATGATATTAGATGGTACATAATTTTAGGGATTTTTTTAATTTTTAGAAAATGTTATGTAGAATACCATCTTAGAAATATAAAATTTAAAATGCCTGTTATTTTTTCTTATTTGTTTATTAGTTTTTTTATTTGGCTTGCAGAGAATATTTCTACTTTTTTAGGAGCTTGGAGATACCCTAACCAGAAGCTTTCGTGGTCTATGGTTAGTACCAGTAAAATAACTTCTTGGTTTTTACTTGTAATCATAAGTATCATTATAGTTGTAAATTATTTTAAAAACAAAGAAAATAATCTTAATATAAATAGGGCCGTTTAGGCCCTATTTTACTATAAATCCAAATTGAGTTAGCATTTCTCCTGCTTCAAATCTACCTATTACACTTTTTTTTATTGTGTTATTTAATATATCAATTCCTAGATTTTTACAACCAAAAAAATCACTTTTTTCTATTAAACATCTTGAAAAAGTTGTTCTTCTAAAATCGCAATTCCTAAAATCAACTTCCTTTAACTGACAATTAGTAAAATTGCTTTCTATTATACTTGAATCTTTGAAAGAGGTTTTATTAAATTTCATATTACTAAAAACAACAAATTCCAAACTACTTTTTTCAATATTAAAATCTTGAACCAATGGTGAAAGTTCTTCAAAATTCCAACCCCTCAATGTACACTCTTCAAAATATACATCATCTAATTTCAAATTTAAAATATTTGTCATTGTAAAGTTACAATTATAAAACTTACACTTAGATAATTCAACTTCTTGAAGTATAGCTTCACTAAAGTTAATATTTTTAAATGTACACATATAAAACTCATCTTCTGTAAAGTTTTTCCCTTTATAATCTTCCTTTTCAAAAACTAAATCTTCGTAATACATAGGCGCTCCAATCTAATCGTTTATAATTTTTATAGTAATTTTATATTTATAAAAATCATTCTAAATAACTTGATATATGTTCTATTTTTTTATATAATGTCTATTATTTAATAAGGAGTTTATAAATTATGTTTTTTGGTATAAAATTAATCTCAAAAGAATATCCTTTAGATTACTCTAAAGTGTGTCAAATTTGTGGATATAATAGTTCGCATTTTATAAAAGTTAACTATATT
>JAFGUR010000001.1 GCA_016938425.1 Fusobacteriaceae bacterium | reverse complement strand
GAATTTTTTTATTGCAATTTTAAAATAAACTTGCTATACTTTCGTTATAAAGAAGTGTTAAATTATATAAAAATATGTATTGTAGGAGGATTTATGAAAATTAACGAGACCAAATTATTGATAATGTATAGAGAATTCAAAGACAGAGCTCATAAAGAGCTTTCCGAAATAAGAAAAGAAGAATTCTTTGATTTTTTAATTGAAAACTATGAAGTAATTGTAAAAAACCCTTCTCTTATAGAAAAAAAATTTAACGAACTTAAAGTTTTCCCTTAAAACACTGAAATTTTATGACTATTTTTACTTTAAGAATCAAAAATCTATCATTAATAGTGAGTTCTCCCATCGATTATATTTTTAAACTATAACTTTCTATTTGACCAAAGAAAATAATTGTTATATAATATTAGAATCATAATTATAATTAAAAGGGGATTAAAAATGAAAAAGATTTTGATTTTTATTTTGTTTACAGGTATGATTTTTTCCGATGTAAAAGAAGCTTTGATTGACGCAATAGACAAAGGAGATATAAAGGTTACAAAAAATATTCTTGGACAAGGAGTTGACATTAACTCTGAAATAGAAGGGGTTTTCCCTCTTATTTTGGCTGTTATGGAAAATAACATTGATATTAGTAAATTGTTAATAGAAAAAGGGGCAGATGTTAATTTGACAAATAATGACATGGCTCCGCTTTTAGTAGCTATTGAATCTTCAAACTATGGAATTACTTCATTATTGATAGAGAACGGGGCAGACGTAAATGTCAAAGTTAGTAATTCTTTTACTCCGTTAATGATCGCAACAATAAATAATAATGTTGAAATTGCTCAGTTGCTGATAAAAAAAGGGGCAAATATGAGTTTATCTCCCGAATACGGAGGAACTCTTTTGGCAATTGCCGCCGGCAATAATTCCAAAGAAATGATACAACTTTATTTGGATAATGGAGTTACGTTGGATAGAGAAAATTATAAAATTCTTATTAAAAGCATCGAATCCAAAGATATAAGAAAACTAATCGATTCTACACAAAACAGAAATAAAAAGTGGATTTTTCTAGGAATAATCCTATTAATCGGAGTTGTTATAAAAAAAAGATTCATTAAAAGAGTATAGTTATTTACGACTAAGAATAAGTCTATATACTTTTAAAATCAATATATTTAGTTTTTCGACGGACCTCACTTAATATACTTATTTATTAGCTTGTTACAAAACCACAACAGCTTTATTTTATTTGTATAAAAAGCTACGTTTTCATACAATTCCCCCTCACTTTCCGATTTGTTATAGTTGAGTAGTTACTTTTATTTTATAAAAAGAACAGATTATGCCGAAGGCACCTGTTCTTTTTATTATTTTTTGAGATTTTCCTTAAACTTATTCGACCCTTTGCATACTTCAAATTTTTGGTATAAGATATAATTTTAACTATACTGCAATATTAGAAAGAGTTTTTGAAAACATTGGCTTGCGCAAAAACCTGACGTTGAACGCTAATAAAATCAATAGATTTATATTTTTCAGCAAGCCCTATTTAGGGTTCGCTGAATAATGTAAAACTAATAATTTATAATAGTTCCAATGTATTTTAAAAAGGTTGCAATTTGTCTGAAGTTTCTGTAAATTTAAAACTCAGAATATGAATAGTTGACAAAGTATGAAAAGTGTGATATATTTATTTCAAGAATTAAGGAGGTCATTTATGAAAAAAATTTTATTACAAAAAAAATCTCATATGAACTGGTCTTGGGTACTAATGGTAGTATTTTTCGTTCTATCAATTGTTAATATTTATTTTGGTATTTTAGGACTTATATGTATGACAATTCCTTTTGTACATACTTTTAAAGGTCATGGAAAACTTCATTGTTCCCATTATTGCCCCAGAGGTTCTATTTTCGGTAAATTTTTACCACATATTTCTTTTGACAGACCACTTCCTCAATGGATGAGAACAAATTTATTCAAAAACTTTATTCTTATTGCAATGCTTACAGCTTTTGGAATATCAATGCTACATTCAGGAGGAGACATAAAAAAAATCAGTTTTGGAGTTTTTAGATTAATGCTGGTTTCTACCATAATAGGAACTCTTTTGGGAGTATTTTTCAAACCTAGGTCTTGGTGCCAAGTTTGCCCTATGAGTCATGGAACAGGAATGGTAGACAAATTAATTAAAAAGGATTAAGGAGTTGTTAACAGTATGTATATTATAGATAAATCAGAATGCATTGAATGCGGTTTTTGCAAAAGAATATGCCCAAAAAATTCAATCAAAAAGGCTGAATACGCTTATGAGATTACCGATACTTGTGTTTCTTGCGGTCTTTGTGCCAAAAATTGTCCTGTAAAAGCCATTACGAAAAAGGAGGAATAAAAATGTTTAATGAAGAAATTAAAAATCAATTAAAAGATATACTTAAAAATATAAATAAAAAGGTAATAATACTTTATTTTAGCGAGGGTAATGAGGAGATTATCAATGTTACAAAAGGTATGTTACAAGATATAGAAAACATAAATGACTTTATTGTAACAGAGTACTATGATTTGAAAAGTCCCGAAGCTAAAAAATATGAAATTATCGAAAACGGAACTATGCTTATAGTGGGAGAAGATAGAATTAATACAGGAATTTATTATTATGGGGCTCCTGCAGGCTATGAAATAAATTCTTTTGTTCATACATTATTAGATATGGGCGGAGCAGGAGAATCATTACCAAAAGAATTAATTGAAAGAATACAAAAGATTGATAAAAATATCGATATTAAAGTCTTTGTAGGGCTAGGCTGTCCTCATTGTCCCGGAGCAGTCATAAGCGCTCATACTTTGGCAAAATATAATCCTCGTATAAAAGGAATAATGGTAGAAGCTTCAGGTTATGCACAGTTATCCGAGAAATTTAAAATAAGTTCAGTTCCAAGAATCATTATTAATGACGGAAAAGCAGATATTCTTGGCAATCAGCCCTTGGAGATAATTTTGAACTCTATAGAAGATTTATAAAATTGCTTCTTTAAAACTTTAAACATATAAAACAAGGTTCTCCGAATTGGAGAGCTTTGCTTTTTTTATACGATTTCACAATAAAAATAACAATAAGAGCTGTTATTTTAAAATATATACTTTTACAGGCTTTAAATATTGTTTTCAAGAAATTCTTGCACTAAAACAGTTTTGAAATACCATTATAGTACAGAGTCTAATTCCTTTTAAATCAGGGATATAGTCATATTGGGAATTTTTTAACATTCTTATCATCCATTGACAATAAGATTTTATGACTGTATACTTGTATTGACTATTTTTGTATTAACGAAAGGGGATAACCATGAAAATTTCTAACAAAGTTAACATAAGTATTATGCTAACTTGTCTTTTAACTGCACTTTTGGTAGGAGGATTCTCTATATACGAATCCAAAAAAATAATAAAAAATAATTCCGAAGACATTTTGGTGGGAACGGTAATAAAAGAGTCTATTCCTATCGAAAAAACTATTGTAAAGTCTAATGAACTTATCGATAATATAACTAATATTATTGAAAAAACAGTAAAACTGAACGAAATAGCAAAAGACCAAGAAAAAATAAATCAGTATGAAGATAGCATTAGTCCTATCATTGAAAATGCTATTATCAAATCAGGATTAAAAAACGGTTGGTTTCAAGCAAACACTTCGGAATATGGTGGTGTTGGGTTAATTTCTTATAAGGACTCCAACGGAACTTTAACAAAGGATGAAAAATGGGATGTTATAGGAAGCGAGTTTGAAGGGGACGAATGGTGGCAAGGTCCAAAAGAAAAAGGAAATAATTGGTCGGCACCGTATCGCTTTGACGCTTGGAATGCAGACTTGGTAAGTCATGGTAAAAAACTTGAATATAACGGTAAATTTTTGGGTGTAGTAGGAGTAGAGATTAACATTGATGATATAAGAAACTCTTTGTCACAAATAACAATATTAGATACAGGTTATTTGTTATTAATGACACCGAATTTGGACTTTATTTATCATCCAATTAAAGAAGCTAAAAACTTGAGCGATTTAGATTCCGAAGTTGCGGAAAATTTCAAGAAAACAATAGAGTCTTCTACCGAGAATACAGGACTGTTTTTCTATAAACTTAACGGCGTAAACAAAGCTATAGCGTATAATAAACTTTCTAACGGTTGGATTTTGGCTTCTGCCGTGACAATGAAGGAGTTTTATAAGCAAACAAAAATGATGGAAATTTTTATTATTACAGCAACTTTTATTGTTTTAATCTTGGGAAGCATCTATTCTTTGATTTTTTCAAAAATGTTTACTTCTCCAATAAAAGAAATGATAAAGAATTTGGAAACAGTCTCCAACGGAGATTTGAATGTTACTTTGAACATAAAATCAAAAGATGAAATAGGCGAATTGGCTCATAGCTTTAACCAATTTGTGGATAAAATCCATAGAACTCTTAAAGATATTCAAGCTTTAGCTAATGAAGTGGTTTCTTCCAACGACATCCTTACCAAATCTACGGATATTTTGGTTCATGGTGAAGAAAGTATATATTATTCAGAATTAAGCGATAGGGTAAATAAAGGAATTGTTCAACTAAATAATTCCATAGAAGTAATTCTGGACAATGTAAGAAATCAAACAGCTTCAACAGAAGAAAGTTTGGCTGCTTTAGAGGAGATTAGTGCAACGAGCACCTTTATTAACGAAAATATTAAAACTACCAAAAACTCATTTAGCGAAACTTTAGACATAAGTAATTTGAGTATGACTAATATTAATGAAATGACAAATAGTATGGAAGATATTACAAAAAGTGTGGAACTTACAGTTAAAGAAGTAGAAAATTTGAAATCACTTTCCAACAATATCGGTGCCATCGTAACATCTATAAACAGTATTGCCGAGCAAACCAACCTTTTGGCATTAAATGCTGCTATTGAAGCTGCCAGAGCAGGAGAAGCAGGAAGAGGTTTTAGTGTCGTTGCCGATGAAATCAGAAAACTTGCAGAACAAACAAATAAAGAAACAGGCAAAATAGAGAATCTTATCGCGTCTGTTCAAAAAGGTGTAAACGCAGTAAAAGATGGTAGCGAAAATGTAAAAAATAAAGTTAAAAGCGGTTTGGAATTATCCGAAATTTCAAAAGAAAGTATGCTTAAAATAGAAGAACACACTCGTAAAAACAACTCCGAAATCGAAGGGATATCTAATTCTATAAACGAGCAATCTCAGGCTTCTTCTGAAATTACCGTAGCAATAAGCAGTATTACAGACAGTTCTACGGAAATCGAAGGTCTTAGTATAGAGACCACCGAAATTTCTAACAACATAAAATCAGCTCTTATCAGCAATCAAGAAATGGTTAACGGATTAAACAAACTGGTAGAAAGATTAAATGAAGATCTTAAATTCTTTAAACTTTAAAAACTACATAAAAAAGAGTCGGAAATTTTTCGACTCTTTTTTGTATAAATTATGAATAAAATTTAAAAATCTTTTCTAATTTATTGAATAAAATTTCTCTAAGCTCTAACGGCTCCAAAATCTCAACCTCATCAAAAAATGGTGGGAAGTAAATAAGAGCATTGAATTCTTTGCAATAGAAAGTATAAATGTTGCCATTCTTTTCTATAAGCTTTGGTCTATTGTGAGGAGACTTTTCAAATTTATCAATCCCTTTTTCTGTAAATCTCACTTTTAAAATATGACCATAGGATAAAAATGGGTCAAAATTCTTTCTGATTCCTTCGATTTTTTCTCTATATTCTTTGAAAAATTCAAATTTCTCTTCAGTTATTTTTATATCTTTTATTCCGTATAATTTAAAACATCTTAAATCTTTTGCTTTATAGTCATAAGCTACCAAATAATAAAACTTATCATCAGGATTTATTTCGAGAAGATATGGCTCTATTGTTCTCACTTCATTGTTAAACCAAACTTTACAAATTTGCTTGTTTTTTATGGCAAATTCTATGGTATTTTTATTTTCTCTAAAAATAACTTCTGCTCTCATTTTAGGAGACATAAAAATATAGGTATATATAATATCCCTAAAGAAATCAGCCTTTGTTTCATAGTTTTGAATTTTGATTATATTTGTCCAATCACTAAAAATAGTATTTTCTTTATTAAGATTAAATACCAAAGATTTATTATCGTTAGTTTTACTAAAAGTACTTTTGATAGTTATTTTATCCCATAATTCTTTGATGATTCTGTTAAGTAGGGTGTTTTTCTTTAGGTCAAAATCAATAGAATCCTTTTCTAGCTGTTCATAGATATGCTCTTCTACATAAACTTTAATTTTGTTTTCCATATTTTCTCCATAGTTATATTAGTATGAACTAATTATAAATTAAAAAATTAATAAAATCAATATTTAGTTTTAAAATTTATGAACTTTATTTG
>JAFGUR010000087.1 GCA_016938425.1 Fusobacteriaceae bacterium | reverse complement strand
TTAACAGGGTATCTCTTCAGGTTATAAGCAAAAACCAAACCCGAAAAAAACATTATGTAAGAAGCCATCCGTAATCTATTTCTATTTGATTCCATAAGTTTTTCCCTATATTCTTTTTTCTTGTCGCCGGGAATAAGAACGAACATTTCAAGTATTCTTTCCTTAATAGTCATAGTCGATATTTAGCTAAGCTAAATATAGTCACCTCTCTTCCGAATATAATAATTTTCCATAAATTAATAATAACAAAACATATTGATTGTATACTTTTATTCTACCAACAAAAAGCATAAAATCCTCTTAAATTTTAATATAAAAAATAACATAAAAAATAATAAGACATACAAAATCTAAAAAGTTTTTATTTACTAAAAAATTTGATAAAAAACTGAACTAGACCCCGTCAAGTAGACAATTAAATAAAAAACAACATTTAGGCTATAGTTCGATACTCTTTCGGACTGTAGCCTTTTAATTTCAACTGGATTCTTTCTTCGTTATAAAATTTAATATATTTCTTAATCGATTCCTCTATTTCTTCTGTTGTCTTTGGCGAATATAAATGTGGATATTCTGATTTCAAATGACCAAAGAAACATTCTATAGGAGAATTATCTATACAATTTCCTCGTCTTGAATGTGATACCCGAATATTCTTACTTTCTAAGAAATTAATATATTGTTTATTTGTAAATTGAAAACCTTGATCTGAATGAATAATTAGGTTTTTAACATCTTTTCCTTTTGTTGCTTCTTCTATAGTCTCTAAAACTTGTAACAAGGTTTGCGAGTTTGATATTGAATAACCCACTATTTCATTGTTAAATAAGTCTTTTATGGCACATAAATACTTAAAGGTTTTTTCAGAAATTTTAATATATGAAATATCAATTGACCATTTCTCATTAGGTTTTGTTGCATTGAAATCTCTAGCAAGAAGATTTTTCTTAACAATTTCAGGCGCTTCGTATTTAAGCTTATATCTTTTCTTTCTAATAACTGATTTCAAACCGAGTTCTTTCATTAATCGATAAACTCTTTTATGATTAATTTTAATGTCGTAAGTTTTCTCAAGCCATTTCTTAATTCTAAGCTTTCCATAAATCCCCTTAAATTTATCAAAACATTCTAAAATTAATACTTTGATTGCAGTATTTTCAGTATGTCTATTATTAGTTTTTCTATTTAACCATTTGTAGTATGCACCTCTTGAAATTTCAGTAATTTTACATAATTTAGAAATTGATAATTTATTGTAATCTTTAATGAATTCATATTTTTGACTTATGGCATCTCTCCCCATTTTTTTATGATTGACTTTTTTAGCCATTCAACCTCAGCTTTTAAATACTCAATTTCTTCTTCCTGAGAGTTAAACTTAGTTCTAGGTCTTCCTCTTTTATCTCCTCCTTTACCTCTATTATCTTGGAGAAGAAGCTTTTCACCGCCATCACAATATTTTTTCCACCAAGTATCTACTTGAGTTCTGTTTTTAATATTAAGAATATTCATGATTTGCTTAGTAGTAAATCCTTTTTTCTTAAGATTGACGGCTTGTAATTTAGTGTCATTATCATATTTTCTATTTTTATACATTAAAAAACCCCCTAAAAGTATTAGTAACATTGTAACACAGATGTGTTTTTTTTATTACTGTCTACTTTTAGGGGATTATATCAT
>JAFGUR010000086.1 GCA_016938425.1 Fusobacteriaceae bacterium | reverse complement strand
TTTTTGAATAGATTTTCTGTATTTATGAAATAATTATTTTTATAAAACTTTAGTTTTATATATTTGTTATGTTGAATAGTTATATTATTTTAACTAAAAAAAGGAAATTTTACAAAAAACTTCCTTTTTTAAAACTTTTTTATTTATATGATATACTTTAATGTTTACATATTTCAAGAAGTTGAGAAAGTATATCTTTTGCATCGCATTGACTTTCTTCACATTTAATTGAGTTTAAATATTCACCTAAAACTTTTTCTTCAATGATATGAATTGTTCTTATAAATTCGTAAACTTCTTTCCATGATTTTATTTTTAACTCTTCATATCCAATATTCCAATTTTTTAGTCCATATGGCTCAAAAAGTATTTTATATTTTGCGTTAGAACTTTCAAGGTTTTTTGAGTGATCATCTATAAAAATTGAATTCTCCATGTTGATTAATGATTTATCTGAATAAACTTCATTTGGAAAGCTAATTGTAATAACTTTTACATCGGGAATTAATCTTTTTAACATTTTTAATTTTTGAGAATTATTTATATTTTTCCCAACAGTACAAAAATAAACTTCCTTATATTCTTCGTGTAATTTTTTAATATATTCTACAGCCCCTTCTATTGTATGGTCTCCATCATAAATTTCGTTACTGGCAAAAAGTTCATCAATAACTTCCTCCGATGTTCCATAAGGTATGGCAGGGCTAAAGTTCCATTCTTTTGCATCTTTCCAATCTCCATTATGGCTATATTTTTGATTATAAAGATGAACTATACTTTTTGCTGTATTCCAGAGTACTCCATCAATATCAATAAATATTTTCATTTTGTATCCCTCCTATGATTTAGTCTAAAAATATCATATTATTGTTGCTCTTTTATTTATTTACGATTCTTTTACCAAAAACCCTTTAAAATTTGGATAAATAAAGTTATAATTATATAGAGGTGGTGTTTTTTGAAGAAAGTTTTAATTACTGGTGCAAGCAGTGGAATTGGAGAAAGTCTTGCGTATAAATTTGCTAGTGAAGGTTTCTCTCTTGTTATAGTAGCTAGAAGAAAAGACTCTCTTTTAGTTTTAAAAAACAAATTAGAAACTAAATATAGAGTTTCTGTTGAAATTGAAAGCCTTGATTTATCGAATATTGAAAATTTAGATTTTTTAATATCAAAATATTCAAATTTAGACATTTTAATTAATAATGCTGGATTTGGAGTGTTTAATAAATTTAATGATTATGATATCAAAAAAGATTTAGAAATGATTAATTTAAATGTTGGAACTGTTGTTTATTTAACAAAAGGATTTTCAAAAATTATGAAAAAAGGAAGTACAATAATTAATATTGCCTCTACTGCTGGTTTCCAACCAACTCCATATATGGCTGTTTACGGAGGAACTAAAAGTTTTATAATTGATTTTACTTTGGCAGTTCAAAATGAAGTAAAAGATGTTAATATTAATCTTTATTGCCCAGGAGAAACTCGAACTGAATTTCAATCAGTGGCGAAAAGACCAAAAAGTAGTGCTTTACGAGGAAAAATTCCCACAGCAGCAGAAGTAGCTAATGATATATATAAAAACTTAAATAAAAAAATTGCTATTTATGGGATATACAATAAATTCTTAATCTTTATTACTAAATTTTTTAGTAAATCTTTTATTTCAAAAATTTTATACAAAATTCAATCATAGCTAGTTGCAAAACTAAAAAAATATATGTATATACTTAATAATAATACAAATAAGATTTTTATTGGTTATAGAGGAGTGGCGAGGATACTTCCTTGCCTTGGGTTCGGGCTCCGTCCCGACTCCTTCTCTCATTCCCCACCGAAGGTGGGGGAGTTATATAAAAAACGTAGTTTTTTATGTAAGGAAAATAAAGGTGTTGGAGTTTTGCAACGAGCTAAAAATTCAATCAAAATAAGGAGGTATTTTATGCAAATTGATATTTTTAAGGTAGATAAAGATTTTTTTCTAGAAATTTTAGATAGTAAAGTAACTTTAAATGATTTTCTAACTTTTCTAAAAACAAATGATTTATTAAAACAAAAAATTTATTTTAAAGCTAATGAAAATGACATAATTAAACAGGAAATTATTGAAGGATTAGGCTTTAATTTTGAAAGCATTGAATATGATAATGAGAAAAATTGCTTTTTTGAAATTTATAGTTATATTTTAAAAGAGGAAATAATTATAAAAGACGAAGTTTTAACTGATATATTAAAAAAGTTAGGAATATAATAAAAAGCATAAAATAGCTAGTTGCAAAACTAAAAGAATATATGCACATAGTTAAAAATAATACAAATATTATTTTTATTGGTTTTAATGAGACTTAGGCTTTTAAGCCTGTAGTCGAATTATGGAGAGGAGAGGACGGAGTCCTTACCGTGGGTTTGGGCTCTGCCCCGACTCCCCTTCTCTTTCCCCACCGAAGGTGGGAGGGATTACATAAAGGTGTTGGAGTTTTGCAACAAATAAAAAAGGCATAAAACTTAAGGAGGTATACATATGGTAACATTACCAATTCATGACCCACTTTTAATTTTTGCAATAGTTATGTTAAATGTTTTAATTGCACCTATTTTGGCTGAAAAATTAAAACTTCCTGCAATTTTAGGATTGATATTATCAGGAGTTATTTTTGGGCCACATCTTTTTGGAATTATTGAAAGAGATAGAACCATTGAACTTTTTGGTTCCATAGGTATTTTATATATAATGTTTCAAGCTGGTCTTGAAATAAATTTAAGTGAAGTTAAGAAAAATAAATCACATAGCCTTGGATTTGGAATTTTGACATTTACGATTCCTTTAATAATAGGATATTTTAGTGGTATTTTGTTTCTTCAAATGAATTCTCTACAAGCAATATTATTTGCAAGTATGTTTTCTTCACATACTTTATTAACTTTTCCGATTGTCTCTAAACTTGGACTTTCTAAGCGAACAGAAGTTTCTACAAGTATAGGAGGAACAATTATTACAGACACTTTGGCATTGTTGATTTTAGCAATAACAATAAAAATGTATTCTGGAAATATTGATAGTTCATTTTGGATAAAGTTAATAATTTCAATATCTATTTATACTTTATTTATTATATTTCTTTTTCCTAAAATAACTAGATGGTTTTTTAGAAAATATTCAAATGAAAACGGAATAGAAGAATATGTATTTATATTCACTTCACTTTTTTCTATATCATACTTAGCACATTTTGCAGGATTAGAGCCTATTATTGGAGCCTTTCTTGTTGGATTAAGCTTAAATCGACTTATTCCTGAAAAAAGTGTTTTAATGAATAGAATTCATTTTGTTGGGGAATCTTTATTTATTCCATATTTTTTAATATCAGTGGGAATGATTATTGAACCTAAAGCTTTTATAAGTGATTTTGAAACTTGGAAAGTATCTATAATTATGGGAGCATGTGTATTAATATCTAAATATTTATCTGCTGAAATTTTTGGATATTTTGCTAAATATGAAAAAGAACAAAGAAGATTAGTCTTTGGATTAACAGTAAATCAAGCTGCTGCAACTTTAGCAGCTGTATTGATAGGATATGAAATTGGGATTTTTAATGAAAGTGTTTTATCTGGGACTATTTTTATGATTATTCTAAGTACTTTTGTAGGAGCTTTTCAAACTAATAGTGCAGTTAAGATAATTTTATCAAAAGTACAAAAAACAAGAAAAAGTAAAAATACTTTTATCAATGATAAACTATTACTTTCTGTAAGTAATCCCCAAAATATAAGTTTTTTAAGTGACTTGGCTTTTTATATAAGCAAGGAAGAAAATCATACAATATATCCTTTAAATATTGTTAATGATGATGAAAGTCTTGAGCATAATTTAGAGAAAAGCGAGGAGCTTTTAACAAAAGTTATAATGAAAGCTGTAGAAGCAAACAAAAATGTCACTCCTTTAACAAAAATAGACAAAAATATATCGGAGGCCATTGGTAAAACTTGTAAAGAGTATAGAATTTCTAAAGTTATAATTGGATGGTCTAAAAAATCTAGAATATTTAGAAATATTTTTGAGTCTAATTATGCAGAAAATTATATAAAAAATAGTAAAGAAATGGTTCTTGTGGCTAAAATAGTTGAAAAAATTGAAGTGAGTAGAAATACTATTTTAGTTGTTCCACCTTTTATAACTTTACAGAAGGGCTTTTCTGATGCATTTAAAATTGTTTTACATTTGGCAAAAGATTTAAATGATAAATTAATTGTTATTTCTGATCAGGAAACTATTGAAGATATTATGAAATTAAATTTCTCTAAAAAGCAGGAAATGAAATGCATTACTTTAAAAAGTTTTAAAAGAATTACTGAAGAAATTGAAAAAATAATTTCTCCTAATGATTTAATTATTCAGATGTGTGCTAGAAATTGGGAAATCTCATGGAGACTGGACTTTGAAAAATTATCTTATTCTTTACCAGTAGATTTTAAAAACCACAGTTTTATTGGCTTATACCCTTATTCCTTTGATGAAGAAGACAAGGAAACTACTCAAATTTTTATAAAAGATGAATTTTTTAAAAGTATTGAACCACAAGATTTAGTAATTTCTGAAAAGGAAAGTAATTTGAAAGAAATAATTATAAAATATAATCATGAAAATCCTTCAGAATTTTCTATTTTATTAGAAGATTTGTTGAAAGAAAAACATATCGAATTATCTCATGACGTTGCATTAATTCATTCACATAATTCAAATATAGAAAATTCAAAGATAGTATTAGTTCTAAGTAAAAACAGAGTTTTTCTTGGAGAATATAGTAAGAACTATAAACTTATTATTTTATTACTTTCTCCAAAGGAAATGGAACTTAAAGAACACTTAGGAATTTTAGCTGAAATTGCAAAATTCACAAAAAATAATCGTAAATTAGAACTTTTATATGGTGCAAAAAATTATGCTGATTTCATTAATAAAATTAATAACGAAAAAATTTAATTCTTGCAAATTATAATTATCTATGTTAAAATATATTCTGTGATAAAATATCGAGGAGGTCCTAATGAAAATCTTTTCCCTATTTTTAGAGAATTTGCTTTTTAGCTGTACAAATAGTACAGGACTTTGTCGTATATATCAGAGTTTAAATAAAATTAATGGCCTAAGTGTAAGCTAAATTAAGTTTACCTTAGGCTTTTTTTATTTTTTAATAACCAAGGGGGTAAAAGTGAATTACACAATTGAAACTTTAATTTCTGAAAATGATATTAAATTAAAAATTTCAGAATTAGCAAATCAAATTAGAGAAAATTATAAATCAGATGAAGAAATTATTTTTGTGGGACTTTTACGAGGTTCTGTAATTTTTTTAAGTGATTTGGCAAGGGAGCTTTCTGACTATGATGTGAAAATTGATTTTATGACTGTATCTAGTTATGGTAAATCAATGGAAAGTTCAAGAGATGTTAAGGTAAAAAAAGATTTGGAAGAAGATATTCAAAATAAAAATGTATTAATAGTAGAAGATATTATTGATACAGGGTATACTCTTAAGAAAGTTTTTGAAATGTTAACATTACGTGAACCTAAAACTTTGGAAATTTGTACTCTTTTGGATAAACCTGAAAGAAGAGAGGTAGAAGTGAAGGTTAAATACACAGGATTTAAAATTCCTGATGAATTTGTTATTGGTTATGGAATTGACTATGCTGAAAAACATAGAAATCTTAAATATATTGGAAAAGTTGTAATGAATGGATAACAATATTAAATTAGTATAAAAATTGCGGGAGGTTTAACATGTCAAGTTATGTAATAGTTGGTACTCAGTGGGGAGACGAAGGAAAAGGGAAAATTATTGATGTTTTAGCGCATAAAGCTGATTACGTTGTAAGATTTCAAGGTGGAAACAATGCAGGACATACTGTTGTTGTTAACGGAGAAAAATTTATTTTACATTTACTTCCATCAGGAATGTTACATGGAAATGGTAAGTGTGTAATTGGTCCCGGAGTTGTAGTTGATCCAAAAGTATTATTAGAAGAATTATCTGTTTTAGATAAAAAAGGAGCTAAAACTGACCATTTATTTATTAGTGATAGAGCACATTTAATTATGCCTTATCATATTAAATTAGATGAATGTAAAGAAAAAGCTATGGGTGTGAACAAAATAGGAACTACTAAAAGAGGAATAGGACCATGTTATTCAGAAAAAATTACAAGAACAGGCCTTAGAATAGTTGACCTTTTAGATATGGAAGTTTTTGGTGAAAAATTAAAAAGAAATCTTGAAGAAAAAAATCAATTATTTACAAAATTATATGATGAAGAGCCATTAAATTTTGATGAAATATTTAATGATTATAAAGAATATGCAGAAAAATTAAAACATAGAATTATAGACTCTGTTCCTGAAATAAATAAGGCTTTAGATGAAGATAAATTTGTATTATTTGAAGGAGCTCAAGCTTTAATGCTTGATATTGATTATGGAACATATCCTTTTGTTACTTCTTCTTCTCCAACAGCTGGTGGAGTAACAGTTGGGGCTGGAGTAAGTCCTAAAAAAATTGATAAAATTATTGGTGTTATGAAAGCTTATACAACAAGAGTTGGAGAAGGACCATTTGTTACTGAACTAGATAATGAATTAGGAGAACTTTTAAGACAAACTGGTGGAGAATTTGGAGCTACAACAGGAAGACCTAGAAGATGTGGATGGTTAGATGCTGTAGTTGGGAAATATGCAGTTGATATTAATGGATTAACAGATGTAGTCATGACTAAAATAGATGTTCTAAGTGGACATGAAACTTTAAAAATATGTACTGCATATGAAATAGATGGAGAAATATACAATGCTCCTCCCGCTTCAATTGAAAAATTAATAAAAGCTAAACCTATTTATGAAGAGTTACCAGGATGGGTTGAAGATATTAGTAAAATTACTAATTATGATGAATTACCAGAAAATTGTAAAAAATACATAAAAAGGGTAGAAGAGTTAATAAAAGCTCCAATATCTATGGTTTCTGTAGGACCAGATAGAGTTCAAAATATTTTTATAAATGAAATATAATATTTAATGAGAAAGGTGGCAATGCCACCTTTTGATTTTTATTTATTTTTTTAGGAGTCTTGAGAAGTAAAACTTGTGGTAGGTGCAGGCTCCGTTCAATGTCGCTAACTTGAGAAATTTATAGTATAATCTTCTCAAATTATAGCAGTGATGAAAGTTAAAAAGCTTAAAACTTCAAGTCTCCCCTTATCATGGGGAGATTTAGAGAGGGTGTTTAGACTCAAAGTTGATGACATTAGGGCTACATCTCGCAAATCTCTCATCTTGTAAAACTATCGAGATTTAAAGTTTTTATATGGCTGAATAGTTATATTTTATAAGCAAAAAAAAGAATTACTAATAAAATAGAATGGCAAATTAAAAGGAGAGTTAGTCAGTCGACTAACTCTCCTTTTGTAAAAACTTATTATTTGTTGAAAAATTCTACTTTTCCAGTTGTTATACTATATACTCCACCAATTACTTTACAATCCTTAGCTTCTTCTATAATTTCAGAATTTTTCTTAATTTTATCAACAATTAAATCAACATTATTTTTAATTGCATTTTCTTCTAAGTCACCTTCTTGAGTTTTAGCTTTATCCACAGCAGGTTTAATTTCATCTGCAATATAAGAAATATTTTTAGGGATATCTCCACCTTTTATTACAGCCCCAACAGCCCCACAGTTTTCATGGCCTAAAACTACAACTAAATTAACTCCTAAATGCTCAACTGCATACTCAATACTTCCTAATTCTAATTTATCTACAACTTCTCCAGCTGTACGAATTATAAAAATATCTCCTAATCCTTGGTCAAATAAAAGCTCTGGTGCTACTCTAGAGTCAGAACAAGTGACAACAATAGCAAAAGGATTTTGACCTTTAGTTAATCCTTTCCTATAATCTTTGTCAATGTGCTGATTAGAGTAATCTTCTTTTATAAATCTCTCGTTTCCTTCAACCAATTTTTGAAGGGCTTCTTTAGAACTTAAATTTTTACTTTCATTTGAGTAAGAAAGTAGTGATAAAGATAAAAATAAAGTACATACCAGTAAAATTTTTGAAAATTTTTTCATTTTTAATTTCTCCTTTTTAATTAGTAATTTCTACATTAAAAATTTTAGCACTTTTAAAAATATAATCAAGTAAAAATATCGTTAAGATTTTAAATAAAAATTTAGGAATCATTCATAGATAATAAAATAAAAGCTTTAGAGGAGTTAAGATTTAATAAGTTTGATATTGGTGTTTCTGTTCCATAAGCTCCTTTTTAAGTGCAGGAATGTATAAATGATTGATATTTAAAATCTTTTATGGCTGACTAGCTACAAAATTCAAATTATATTAAGTATATTTGTTGACATTAACATTTTTAAGGTATATAGTAACTTGTACTTATATAGAATTATAGTTTTTTTCTTAATTTAAATAGAACTTCACTTTTAAAAAAACTTATCAATTATTCGATTATAACTGAAAGTAAAAAAATAAATTATATAAATAGTTTAGTATAAATTAGAAAAAAAGGAGCAAAAATGTTAGCAAAAAAAGAACTTACATGGATATCATCATTTTATATGCTTTTTTTCATGGCAGGAGGGGTAGTATCACAATACCTTCCAATTTTTTATTCTTATCGTAATTATAATTATAGTAAAATAGGAATAATTTTATCAATTGGGTCAATTTTTTCTGTACTTTTTCAACCAATTGCAGCCACAATAAGTGATAAGGTAGATAAAAAAATAAAAGTATTTAGAATACTAATAATTTGTACTTTTTTAGCAGCAAGTTTTTTATTTTTTTTAAGTCGAAATTATTATTACTTATTGATTATTGCAGGAATTTTTTATGGATTTTCAGGGTGTCTTCAACCTTTAAATGATTCAATTGTTATAGAAATGTGTACAAGAAAAAACTATAAATACCAAACTATTAGATTATTAGGCTCTTTAGGGTTTGCAATTATGAGTGCGATTACTGGAGTCATTGCTAGTTATAACATAATATACATTTTTCCAATGTATATTGGAATATTAATAATTGCTCTTTTTATTTCTTATCATGTTCCAACTGTAGAAAAAATAAAAAGTGGAAAAGTAAAGTCGAAATTTATTGAACTAATACATGATAAAAAATTTGTTTTTTTATTATTTTACGCATTTATTTTATCAATAACAAATGCATTTTTTAATTCATTTCAAGGAATTTATAGTAGGGAAAATGGAATAAGTATGGGACTTTTGGGGATTTGTTCAATGATTGGTTCAATTAGTCAATTTCCTGCAATGGCATTTTTTTCAAAGGCATATAAAAAATTTGGGCAAAAGAAATTGATGACTACAGCAGGAGTGGTATTTGGTTTAAGATGGCTTTGTTATGCAACTATTTTAAACTCTACAAGTGTTTTAATTTTGTGGGCAATTCATGGATTAACTTATATTTTATTATTTTTATGCCTAGTAGAGTATTCAAGAA
>JAFGUR010000008.1 GCA_016938425.1 Fusobacteriaceae bacterium | reverse complement strand
CAACACCTAAAATTAACGAATCTACTCCTTTTTTTACTTCATTAGCAATTTTATCAAATTCATTTTCAGATTCTTTAATTAAATCTTTTAAATCACTTATAAAACTTTTCCCTAATGAATTTTCACTTCCTGTTTCTAAAATATCTTTATTCATTCCTTGTAAAAAGGTAGAAGGATTTGAAGAAATTTCTTGAAAAATACTTATTTTACATTCTGATGATATTGATGCTTCAAGTCTTGTAATAAAAGTTTTTTTGATCTCTCCACTACTAGTTGCTTTAGAAAAAAACTGAGCAATTGCTTCAGCAAAGAATGCACTTGATGTACTTACTATGTCTATCAACGAGTATGGTTTCATCAATGATATATTTACAGTGTTATCAGAAAGTGATTCCGATATTAAATTGGAACAAACTCCGTAAGTTTCAACAAGTCCACCTCCATTAAACTGACCAGTAGGTGACTGACCTTTTACTCCCCCAGCTATTGGAGTAACTTGATTTGGTATTTGAACTATATTATTTCCTATTCTTCCATTATTCAAGATTTCCATTATATTGTTATTCATTACTAAAAATGGCCGTTTATCCTTTAAATAAAAAAGGTTATCTTTAGGAGAATTATTTGGAAAATAGTTTTTTACATAATCTTCTGAAAGAGAAAAAGATTTTTTTGATATCCAAGGAACTTCATCTTGTTCACTTAAGTTATAATAATTCAATATCTTTTCAGAAATAATAAATGGCCAAAACCATTGTAAGTTTGATTCTCCATTTTTTATATAAAATTCAAAAAGACTAACAGCAATAGTCATCACGCCTAATCCATCTGGAACTTTTCCTAAACTATACTTATTCAAAGAACTAATTTTATTAATAGATAAATCTTCAGGTTTTATATAATCTCCTAGTAAATTATTATCACTAATATTAGAAGGAAGATATGAATAAATAGAAGACGCCCATGTCCCTCCTGAAACAGAAGAAATATATCGAATTTTATCTATCAAGTTTTCTTGACTCAAACCAAGTATTTGTCCCCATGCACAAGTTAAAGCTCTTGACCCACCTCCTGAAAAGCATAAAGCTATATTTTCTTTGCTATTATCTGAGTATTTGAGAGTAGGATTTTCTAAATTATTTGGGTAAACTTGAGAAGTATAGAATTTATATGTATAATTTTCTTTTGAAGTAGAGACATTATTAGACGTTTTTACCATTGAAATACCTCCTTTTATATTCTGATGGCTAAGTTTAGAAAGGTGATTTTTACAGCAAGCTCTGAAGTTTTATACTTTTGAAATAAAAAATCGTTTGTTTTTGTTTCATTATAACAATTCACTACAATCTAAGTTATTAGTCATTAGTTACCAATTCATTTTTCTTATAAGAAATATAAATTTTCGATTTAATAAAAATAATCAAGTCAT
>JAFGUR010000085.1 GCA_016938425.1 Fusobacteriaceae bacterium | reverse complement strand
TATTTTCAATTGTGATAAAATTAGGTGTATATTTAAGGAGGAGAAATGAATAAAAAAAATATTTTAAGCTATAATTACGAAGATTTAGAGAAGGACTTACTAGAATTAGGCTTTAAAAAATTCAACGCAAAGCAAATTTTTGAATGGCTTCATAAAAAAATTGTTAGAAAATTTGATGATATGACAAATATATCTCTTGTTCAAAGAGATTTGTTAAAAGAAACATTCTATATCCCATTTTTAGAATTGAAAGAACAATTAACTCATGGAAATAAAGAAACATATATATTTGAACTAGAAGATTTATCAAAAATTACAGCAGTTGCTGAAAACAAAGATGATAAAGTAATTCTTCATATTGCATCTCAAACAAGTACACCTAAAGCTTGTTCTTTATTGGAAGTTTCAAATGAATCTTATAGAAATTTAGATGTAAGTGAAATTTTAAATCAAGTTTACACATTGCATAGAAGACTAAAAAATAGAAATCTTGAGATTAATAATGTTAATTTTTCAACAGAAGGAGAACCTTTATTTAATTTTGATAATTTATTAAATGCAGTTGAAATTTTAACAAATGAAAATTTATTTGGTTTATCAAAAAGAAAAATAACTGTTACTACTTGTGGAGTTATCGAGCCAATTGATAAATTAATGCAAATGAAATTGCCTTTAGAACTACATATTAAACTACATGCTATCACTGAAGATAAAAGAAGTACGCTTTTATCTATAAACAAAAGTTATGCTTTAGAAGATTTACATACAACATTATCTGCTTACCAAAAATCAAATAAAAGAAGAATCACTTTTGAATATGTACTTATAAAAGATTTTAATTGTACTCAAGAAGATTTAGAAATTTTAGGGAATTTTGTTCATGATTTTGACCATAATTTAGTTTTAAAACCATTTAAATCTATAGAGGGCTTTGAATATGAAGCTCCCCATGTAAAAAAAATCGAAAGAATTTTTAATTATTTTAAAAACGAAAGAAACGTTAATGTTTTCTTGGAAAATTAAGGAGTAAATGAATATGCGTAAATTTTTCACTGGACTTTTTATTTTATTATTTTCAATTGCATTAATTGGTGGAGGTGCTCTTCTTTATATTTTTAGTAAAACTAAGCAGGAAATGCCTAATTTACAAAAATTAATTTCTGAGTATAAACCTCTTGAACCTACTTCTATTTATGATGTTAATGGTAATTTAATTAGTAGAATGTTTTTAGAGGATAGACAACCTGTTTCTATTAGTGAAATTCCTCAAGATTTAAGAGATGCCTTTGTTGCCATTGAGGACAAAAGATTTTATGAACATAATGGTGTTGACTATCTAAGAACTGGTAAATCTGTTTTTGAAAATGTTGTTTCTGGTCGTAAAGCACAAGGTGGTTCTACTATTACTCAACAGCTTTCAAGAAATGCATTCTTAGACTTAAATAAGACATATACAAGAAAAATTAAAGAAGTTATTATTGCTCGTGAACTTGAAAAATCTTTTACTAAAGATCAAATTTTGGAAATGTATCTTAACAAAATTAACTTTGGTCAACAATCATATGGAGTAAAAGTTGCAGCAAAAACATATTTTGACAAGGAATTATCTGATTTAACTCTTGCTGAATCTGCAATGCTAGCTGGTATTCCTAATAGGCCTACAACTTATAACCCTATGAAAAAATTGCCAAATGCAATTGAAAGAATGAATTTAGTTCTACTTATGATGTTAAAGAATAACTTTATTACTCAAGCTGAATATGACCTTGCAAAATCACATAAATTTGTTTATGAAGATGAAGCTACAGATTTAGATAAAAGTGATAAAAATACTACTATTGTTATGCAAAGAAAAAGAATTAAAAGAGGAACTATTGCTCCAGAATTTGTAGATTATGTAACTAAAGAATTAATGAGTAAGTTTGATGAGGATGAAATTAAAGGTGGAGGTTATAAAGTTTATACTACTATAGACCTTAATATTCAAGCTGAAGCTGAAAAAGCTTTAAAAGAGTCAAAAGCCTTAGCAAAACATGAAGATAGAAATGGAGCTTTAGTTTCATTAGATCCTAATACTGGTTATATAAAAGCTATGGTTGGTGGTCGTGATAACAAAGCTGGAGACTTTAATAGAGCTACTGATGCCAGAAGACAGCCTGGTTCATCATTTAAACCTTTTGTATATTTTACAGCTTTAGACAAAGGATATTCGATTAATTCTATGGTAGAAGATTCTCTAGTTACTTATGGTAATTGGACACCTAAAAACTATGGTGGAGGTCCTGTTGAGCCTAGATATGTAACTTTACTTGAAGCAATTAAAAAATCTTTAAATACTGTTGCAGTTAAAATTGCAAATGAAGTTGGAATTGATGCTGTTATTGAAAGAGCTAAACTTGCAGGTATAGAATCTCCTATTCCTTCTGTTTTATCTGTAGCACTTGGTTCTAATGAAGTTACTCCTTTAGAGCTTGCTAGAGGTTATGCAACTTTTGCTAATGGTGGATATAATGTTAAACCAATAGCTATTACTAAAGTTACTGATAGAGATGGAAACATCTTATATGAAAATAAAATTGAAAGAAAATTAGTATTTAATCCTAAAAAAGTTGCTGAAATTGTTTATATGATGGTTCAAGTTGTTAATTCAGGAACAGGTACTTCTGCTAGAGCATATTATAACAAGCAACAAGTTGCAATTGCTGGGAAAACAGGAACTACAAACGATTCAAGAAGTGCTTGGTTTGCTGGATTCTCTCCTGACTTGGTTACAACTATATATGTAGGAAAAGATAATAACAAGCCAATGTCTGGTGGAACTACTGGTGGTAACGATGTTGCTCCTATCTTTGGAAAATATTATAACAGTATCATTTCCAATGGGTATTATAAACCTACTATGACCTTTGCTTTTGTAAGAAATATTAACTTAGGTATCGGTAATACTCTTGTTACTGAATTAATTGATCCTGTTACTGGTTTACCTATCACAAGTGGTGCAGGAACTGAAGTTCAGATAAAAAGAGAGGATATGGCTGCAGAAAAAGCTGAAACATATAATAATGGATTAGAAGGATTTTTTGATGATAGCTCTAAAACTACTACTAATGATACTACTAAACCTAAAACTGAAACTAAACCTAAAGAAGAGAAAAAGCAGAAATCTGCTGATAAGCAAAAACAAGATGATATTGAAAAAACTTTAGATGATATTTTTAATTAATTGATATTTTATATATATAATTCAAGGCAAAGATGACTATCTTTGCCTTTCGTATTTTTATAAATTATATCAGTAATTCCTCCACTATGTAAAATCTATAAATATAATTCATTTATACATACAGAGAACTTTTGCAGTACGAAATCAACATCTATCACAAAGATTCCTCCTCACACTCCTATAAAAATTTGAATTTATAATTTTGGTTATGCTTGAATAGTTACTTATATTATTAAATATCTTTGGATAATAGAGCCTTTGACTTCAAATCCTTAGTACAAATCATAAATTCTAAGGGTAGAACAATTTTTGCAAAGCTTATGCTATGGATAATAAGTTTCGCTTATATGTTTTATATTAAAATCTAATATTTTGCATAAGTTTCACTATTATAATTTTTTAGTTCCATAAAAATTTTAATCATCTATTGTATTTTTGAAAAAATGAAGCTATATTTATAGAAATACATTTTTTTAATAAATAAGGAGGATTTATATGAATAATGAAATAGTTTTAAATGAAATTGTTAGTGACCTAACCTTAAAACTTCAAAACAAAGATAGCTCTTATTTTTTTACTCGTTTAGGAAAAGCTTACCATAAAATAGAGAAATTATTTTTTTCTTTATATGAAAAAAACTATAAAAACGAATTATATTTTAAAGAGCTTTTGGTCTCTTTAGGAGATTTATACTCAGAAAGAAGTGATGATTTAAAAAAAATTGATATCCTTAGAGAAGAAGATAAAAATTGGTTTATGTCTCCAAATTGGGTTGGTACTATGCTTTATGTTGATAGATATAATAAAAATTTAAAAGGATTTATTAAAAAAATTGATTACTTAGAAGAATTGGGTGTTAATTATGTACATCTTATGCCATTACTATCAATGCCAAAAGGAGAAAATGACGGTGGATACGCCGTTAGTGATTATCGTTCTGTTGATAAAAAATTTGGTTCTATGGAAGATATAGAAAATATCTCAAAGATTTTTAGAAGTAAAAATATGCTTCTTGAATTGGATTTAGTACTAAATCATACTTCAAACGAGCATGAATGGGCAAAAAAAGCTCTAAAGGGAGAAAAAGAATATCAAGACATGTATTATATGTATGATGACAGAGAAATTCCTAATAAATTTGAAGAATCACTCCCTGAAGTTTTTCCTGAAACGGCTCCAGGAAATTTTACTTATTTACCTGAAATAAATAAATGGGTGTTTACAGTTTTTAATACATATCAATGGGATTTAAACTATACTAATCCAAAAGTCTTTATTGAAATGACAAAAATATTATTAAATTTGGCAAATAAAGGTATTGATATTATGAGACTTGACGCAGTTGCCTTTATGTGGAAAAAAATAGGAACTTCTAGCCAAAATTTACCAGAAGCTCATACAATTCTGCAACTTCTAAAAACTGCTACTAAAATTGTTGCACCTGGAGTATTATTTAAAGCAGAAGCTATTGTTCAACCAGAAGAAATCGTTAAATATTTAGGTGTTGGCGGTGAAGAAGAATGTGAAATCGCTTATAATGCTTCTTTCATGGTATATTTATGGGATGCAATGGCAACTCATAATAAAAAAATCTTGGAAAATGGCCTTACTCATATAGCTAGACTTCCAAAAGGAACTACATGGATAAATTATATTAGATGTCATGATGATATTGGACTTGGATATGCTGATAAAGATATTATTTCTTCTGGATATAGTCCATTTGACCATAAACAATTTATAATTTCTTACTATGTTGGTGAATTTAAAGGTAGCCCTGCTAAAGGTCAAAGATTTATGTATAATCCTAAGACTAAAGATTCTAGAATCACTGGTTCAACTGCCTCTCTTTTAGGATTAGAAAAATCCTTAGAAGATAAAAATCATTCTCTACAAGAGAAAGCTTTAAAAAAAATATTACTTATGCATAGTGCAATTATGACTTTAGGAGGAATTCCCTTAGTTTATTATGGAGATGAACTTGCTTCAATTAATGATTATTCTTATCTTGATGATAATGACAAAAAAAATGATAATAGATGGTTAAACCGTCCTATTATTAATTGGAAAAAATCAGAGAATAGACATAAAGAAGGAACTATAGAAAATAAAATTTTTAAAGGAATTCAAAAAATGATAAGTATAAGAAAAGAAATAAAAGAATTCCATAACGAAAATGATTTTTCCATTATAACAAATGAAAATGATAATGTATTTTCTTTTCTAAGAGAACTTGATGGAGAAAAAACTTTAATATTAATGAATATGTCAGAGCATACTCAATATTTAAATCAATATATTATAGAAAAAACCGGAATACCTTTTGATTCTGTTGATTTATACACAGGAAATAAATTAAATATTGTTAATAGAGAAATTAAACTTTCACCTTTTGAATTTTTATGGCTAAAATAATTTTTAAATTTTCTTGACAAAAAACCAAAAAAAGGGGTATATTTAATTATATGAAACCCTTACCATTAAATGTATTGATTTTGAATTTTATAAACTGAAAAATAACACTATATACCAAAAAAAATCAATATTATTATTTAATTTAAAGTCCTTTTATATTTATTTCATTATGTTATATACTCAGCTTTAAAGAGTTTTAAACATCAATTGTTTACATACTCCTATATGTAAGAGAGATAATTTGCGGGACTAAAGTTTACAATGCTATCAACTTAAATTAAAACTCAATACTTAAATTCTTTCCTTATTATTTAATAAGTTGATAGCATGCAAACACCGCAAAGATTTATCCTCATGTTTTATCTAAATATTGATTTTACAGTATTTACTACATCTGAGTAATTGAAAATTGAAAATAAATAGCTATAGGATTTAAATTTAAAAAATTAATGAAAAGCTTTTCACAATAAGCCTTATAGGCTTAAAAATAGAGGAGGGAAAAATGAAGAAAATATTAGCACTTTTGTCATTAACTTTGGTTCTTTTTATTGCGTGTGGGAAAAAAGGAGAAACTAATAAAGGAGAAGATAAATCTTCAACAAATTCTAAAGTAGAGATTACATTTTGGCATGGTATAGAATCTCCTGATAGCGTTGCTATTTTAGAAAGTAAAATTAAAGAATTTGAAAGTAAAAATCCTAATATCACTGTTAAAGCTCAAAATTATGGAGCTGCTGACCAAGTAAATGGAAAAATTATGACAGCTATTGCTGGAAATAAAGCACCAGATTTAATGTGGTGGGCTCCAGCATATACTGGACAGCTTGCTAAAACTGGAAAACTTGTTAAGGTAGAAGATTTTATTAAATCAGATTCTTCTTTTAAAAAAGATGATGTTTATCAAGGATTATGGGATGTTTCAACTTATAAAAGTGAAATTTGGACTGTACCATTTTCTGCAAATAATTTAGGTTTATACTACAATAAAAAGGACTTCAAAGAAGCTGGAATTGACCCTAATAGTATAAAAACTTGGGATGATTTATTAGTAGCTGCTAAAAAATTAACAAAAGATGGGAAAATGGGATTCCAAGTACCACTAGGTAATACTGAATGGACTGTTTGGACATGGCAAACTCTTTTATGGCAAGCTGGTGGAGAATTCTTATCACCAAATTCAGATAAATCAATGTTTAATTCTCCTGCTGGAATTAATGCTCTTCAATTTTGGACTGACTTAGTTCAAAAAGAAAAAGTTGCTAATTTTTCTGAACCTGATGCAGGGTATAAAACAGATGATTTCTTAGCAGGAAGAGTATCAATGATGATTAATGGGCCTTGGAATTACGGTGTGTTAGAAGATGCACGTAAAAATAATGGTTTTGAATATGGTGTTATCATGTTACCAAGCGCTGGTAAATATGCAGCAGATGGAAAAGGAATAAATGCAACTAACATTGGTGGAGAAAACTTATTCTTATTCAAATCTGATGAAACTAGAGAAAAAGCTGCATGGGAATTTTCAAAATTTATTATGTCAGCAGATTTCCAAGTTGAATGGGCAATAAAAACAGGATATTTACCAGTATCAAAAAGTGCTGCTGCTGATGCAAAATATCAAGATTTCTTAAAAGAAAATGAATTTATAAAAACATATTCAGACCAAATGCAATATGGAAAAGCTAGACCTTCAATACCTGAATACGTAAAAATTTCTGAATATTTAGGTAAAGAAATTGAAAAAACTCTTTATAACAAACAAGATGCAAAAACTTCTTTAGAAAGAGCTGCTAAATATACTGATGATTTATTAAAATAATATCATAATTAAAAGGCGAGAATTTTTTCTCGCCTAAAATATAAACTGTGGAAGGGATAATTATGAAAAAGATCAAAGAAATTTTAGAAAAAGAATCGGTTTCTGCATATTTATACTTAGCACCTGCTCTTATTTTACTAGCTATATTTACATTTTATCCAACAATTCAATTACTAATTAATAGCTTTTACAATATGGATGGTATGGGAACTAAAGAATTTATAGGTATAAATAATTACAAAAATCTTTTTATTGATGAAGAGTTTTGGGCTACTGTAAAAAACTCTTTCATCTTCATAGGATGGTCTGTTCCTCTTGGAATGTCCGTAGGACTTGCCCTTGCTTTACTTATTAATAATGATTTAAAAGCTAAAGGCGTATTTAGAACAATTTTCTTCTCTCCTGTTGTAACGTCTTTAGTTGCTGCTGGATTAATCTGGGTTTGGCTATTAAACAAAGACTATGGAATTGTAAATACTTTACTTGTAAAAATAGGTGGAGAAAAAATACCATGGTTAACAGATGAAAGATTTGCCATGAAATCTGTTATTGCCATGACCATTTGGAAAGATGCTGGCTATAATATGATATTGTTTTTAGCAGGACTAAACGGTATAAATTCAAGTTACTATGAAGCTTCTGAAATTGATGGTGCAAACAAATGGCAACAATTTAAAGATATTACTTGGCCTCTTCTTATGCCAACAACTCTTTTTGTACTTGTTATTCGTACTATTTTTTCTTTCAGAACATTTGAGCAAATATTTGCAATGACTAAAGGAGGACCAACTGGTTCTACAACAGTATTTGTTTATTATATATATAAAAAAGCTTTTAATAGTTTTGAATTAGGATACGCTTCTGCTGCTGCTATAATACTTCTTGTCCTAGTATTATTACTTACTTTAATACAATTTAAAATAACTAAGAAGTAAATTTTAGAGAAAGAAGAGGTTAAAATGGATAAGAAAAAAATATCAACTATCAAATTAATAATTAGTATATTTACTTCAATATTATTTTTATTTCCTTTAATATGGATAATTCTGACTTCCTTAAAAAGTGATCTTGAAGTTAGAACAACTCTTTCAATTTTTCCTACTAAGTATATATGGAAAAATTATATTGATGCATGGAATTATACTAATTTTGGAAGACAATTTATTAACTCTATCATAATGGCTACATCTGTTACTTTTGGACAAATAATTACATCAGCTCTTTCTGGATACGCATTTGCTAGGCTAAATTTTAAAGGTAAAAATGTTTTATTTGCTCTGGTTCTTGGAACTCTTGTTGTTCCTTATCAACTTCTTGTTTTACCTATTTATGTTATGTTTTCAAAATTAGGTTGGATAGATACATATACTGCACTTATTCTGCCTTCTCTCGCTAATGCTTTTGGAATATTCCTATTTAAACAACATTTTGAAACATTACCTATATCGGTAGAAGAATCTGCTAAAATTGATGGTGCTACAAGATGGCAAATTCTATGGAAAATTGTACTTCCTATTTCTAAAGCCCCTGCTGTTACATTATTTCTTCTAACATTTATTGCTGAATGGAATGACTTATTTAAACCATTAATTTTTACAAGTTCTGAAGAAATGAGAACTGTTCAATTAGGACTTACAACATTCCAAGAACAATTCTCTACTAATTATACTTTACTTATGGCTGCTGTAGTTTTTGTTACAGTTCCTATTCTTATTATGTTTTTTATAGGACAAAAACAATTTATTTCAGGTATAGCAAATACTGGTGGAAAAGAATAGTATTTTTATAGAAGGAAAAAAGGGGTGAGTAGATGACTAAGAATTATAACTTTAAGAAAATTATAAGTACTTTTAAAAATCTAAATTTAAAGAATTATTCAAAATTTTCTTTAAAAAACTTTAAGTTAAGTACCAAATTAGGTATAGGATTTTTAATGATTTTTTTATTACTTGGTTCTTTTTTACTAGTACAAAAAATATCAAATAAAAAGCTTATCAGTGAATTTTACAAAACAGAAATGAAAGTTGAAAATATTAAGACAAATAATTCAAAAACTGTAATGATACAAGTTGCTTCTACTACACTAACTAATGAATTTTTTAAAAATACTTTATTACTTATAAATACTGAAAATATTTATGAATCAAAATCTTTTCTAAATAAAGCTCTTTTAGGACTTGACCATTTTAATGAAAATTTTACTTCTATAAAATCTGATAGTTCTATCACTAATACTATTAATTTATTAAAAAAATCTATTAATAATATTTATACTTTAAAAGAACAACAAATTAGTTTTATTGAAAAAGGAGACTATACAAAATCAATAGAAATTAAAAATCAAATAAATGAATCTTTTGATTCTAATATAATGACAAATATTGATGAAATTAATTTTAAATTAGCACCGTTTTTAGAAGAATTAAATATTAGTAATTCTACAAATATTGATGAAATTTTAAATGATTCAAAAAATAATGTTAACAAAATTAAGAAAATTGATATTTTCTTTTTCACTCTAGTTGTTTTTATAATAGGTATTATTAGTTTGCTAGGAATTGTTTCTTATAAGTCTACTAAAATACTTATAAATAGTTTAATTAGAAATTTAAATCATCTATCTACCTTACAGTTAGAAATTCAAGAAATTGATAACAAGCATACGACTTTTGAGCTAAGCTTAATAAATAATTCTCTTAATCAGATGATTAAAGCTTTTAAAAATACTATTAACGAAATTGTTGAAAACTCTCTATTAATAAAAAAAGAATCGGAAAAAATTTCAAATACAGTATTACTGAATAGTGCTGCTTCTGAAGAAGTATCTGCCAGCATTTCTCAAATAAAAAGTAGCATAAATCATTCTGTAACTCAAGCAGTAAGTATGGCTGACAACTCCGAAAAAATGTATATTGAAAGTTCTGAAATGATTAAATCTTTTGAAATTATTAAAAATGATAATGAGAAAATGTTAGAAGAAGCCCTCAAAGAAAAAGAAACTATTAAAAATGCTACAAGTAAAGTCAACGAGATTGCTGATGAAATTGAAAATAATATAGAAGATGTTGAAAGTCTTAAAGTTTTTTCTAAGGAAATTGCAGAGTTTATTAAAAAAATCTATGGAATTACTGAGCAAACCAATTTACTATCTTTAAATGCTGCTATAGAAGCAGCTCGAGCAGGTGAATCTGGAAAAGGTTTTGCTGTTGTTGCCAGCGAAATCAGAAAATTAGCTGAAAACTCTAAATTGACAGCCATAGAAATTGAGAATAAAATTAATTCTATTTCTAATAAAATTGATTTTACTGTAACAAAATCACATAAAAGTAAAGAAAAAATGAAAGAAATGAATAATGAAATTGATAGAATTGAAATTATTTTTGTTAAACTTATGAATGTTCTAGTAAATATAACAGAGTCACTTCAATCAATTTATGATGAAACCAAAGAACAATCAATTTCTATGGAAAATTTGAAAAATCAATCAAAGGAAATAGAAAATATTTTTAAAGAAATTTTCTATGGTATTGAAGAAATTAATCAGACTATGTTTTCTACAAGTCAATCTATAAATAATCTTATTGAAGTATCAGAAATTTTATTAGAAAATTCTGAAAAAGTAAATTCAAGTATTAATAAATTTATTTTTATTTGATAATAACTAGTTAAAAAAACAACCTAATTATTGATAAAATCCCATATTCTTAAAAATACACCCTACCGCATAAGAATATGGGAACCCTAAAATAAGGAGATGAAAATGCACAAAATAGACAAGGAAGAATTCAAAAAAAATATAATTAACAACTTACAATTAATGGGGACATCAATTGAAAAAGCTACAAAACGAAATATTTTTGACGCTGTTTCAAAAAGTGTTATGGATATTGTTACGTCAAATTGGCTTAATACTATGAATACCTATGAAAAGTTTGAAGTTAAACAAGCTTTTTATCTTTCTGCAGAATTTCTTATGGGAAGAGCTTTTTCTAATAACTTAATAAATTTAAATATTTTAGAAGAAATTAAGGAAATTTTAAATGAAATTAATTTTGATTTTAATATTATTGAAGACCAAGAAGAAGATGCTGGATTAGGAAATGGCGGGCTTGGTAGACTTGCTGCGTGTTTTTTAGACTCTCTTGCAACTCTTAGCCTTCCTGGTACTGGCTATGGTATTCGTTATAAATATGGTATGTTTAAGCAAAAAATAGAAAATGGTTTCCAAATTGAGCTTCCTGATAGATGGCTTGATTACAATGACCCTTGGGAAATTGAAAAAAGAGAAGAAGCTGTTACTGTTAAGTTTGGTGGTAAAATTATAGTTGAAAGAGATTTAGGTGGCCGTGAGCATTTTAAAAGAGTAGACGCCGAACTTGTATCAGCTATTCCTTTTGATATGCCCATTATTGGTTATGGAAACAAAACTGTAAATACCCTAAGACTTTGGCAAGCAGAGTCTCCAAATGGCTTTAACTTACAACTTTTTAATGATCAACACTATAATCAAGCAGTAAAAGATATGATTAAAGCAGAGGATATTTCAAGAGTTTTATATCCTAATGATAGTGGCCCTAGCGGAAAAGAGCTTCGTCTTAGACAACAATACTTTTTTGTTTCTGCTTCATTACAAGACATTGTTAGAAAATTTAAATTAAAATATGGTAATAATTATAAAATTTTTCCAGAAAAGGCTTCAATACAATTAAATGATACTCATCCTGTTGTAGCTATCCCTGAATTAATGAGAATACTTATGGATTGGGAAAAATTAGAGTGGCATGAAGCGTGGGAAATTGTTACTAAAACATTTAGTTATACAAATCACACTATACTTTCAGAAGCTCTTGAAAAATGGCCAATTAGTATATTTCAAGGACTTTTACCTAGAGTTTATCAAATTATAGAGGAAATAAACAGAAGGTTTATGATAGAGCTTAGAATGGCTTTCCCGGGAGATTGGGCAAAGCATAATAAAATGTCAATTATTTCTAACGGTTCTATAAAAATGGCTTGGCTTGCAATACATGGTTCTTCAAAAGTTAATGGTGTTGCCAATCTTCATACGGAGATTTTAAAATATCAAGAATTAAAAGACTGGTATCAATTATATCCACACAAGTTTTTAAATAAAACAAATGGAATAACACAGAGAAGATGGTTATTAAAAGCAAATCCTTCACTTTCAAAAATTATTACTGATTTAATTGGTGATAAATGGATTAAAAATTTATCTGAATTAAAAAAACTAGAACCCTATGGAGATAATAAAGAAATTCTTGATAAATTTATTATTTCTAAACATGAAGCTAAAGTACAGCTTGCAAAGTACATTAAAGAGCATAATAATATTGATGTTGACCCTAATTCTATTTTTGATGTTCAAATAAAAAGATTGCATGAGTATAAAAGGCAATTATTAAATGTTCTTCACATAATTGATTTGTACTTTAAAGTTAAATCTAATCCTAATTTTGATATTGTTCCAAGAACATTTATTTTTGGAGCAAAATCTGCTTCTGGATATAAAAGAGCTAAAAATATAATTAAATTAATTAACGCAATTGGAGAAGTTATTAATAAAGATTCTACAATTAACGGAAAAATTAAAGTTGTATTTTTAGAAAATTATAGGGTTTCTCTAGCAGAAAAAATATTCCCTGCTGCCAATTTATCTGAACAAATATCAACTGCTGGTAAAGAGGCTTCTGGAACTGGAAATATGAAATTTATGATTAACGGAGCTCCCACTATAGGTACTCTGGATGGAGCCAATGTTGAGATAGTAGAAGAAGCTGGTTCTCATAATAATTTTATATTTGGATTAACTGCAGATGAAGTTCAGCATTTAAATACAAATGGTGGCTACATTCCTTTAGAAGTAATGAAATCTACTGAAGGTCTTGAAAAAGTTATGAATTCATTAATTGATGGTACTTTCAGTTCAGACTCTGGAATGTTCCATGAGCTTTACAATTCATTATTATTTGGTATTGATGGAAATCGACCTGATGAGTACTATTTATTAAAAGACTTTGAAAGTTATAGAAATGCACAATTAGAAGTTGATAAGGCATACAGGGATAAATATAATTGGGCTAAAAAATCATGGCTGAACATTGCAAATAGTGGAAAATTTAGTTCAGATAGAACCATTTTAGAGTATGCTAATGAAATTTGGAATATAAAGCAAATAGAAATTCAATAAATTATATATTTAAATTTTAATAACAAATTAAAATGTAGGGGTTCAAAATTTGAACCCCTACGAATTACATATAAATTCTTATTCTAATAAAATCCCTGTAGGGGCGAACTCCCATGTTCGCCCTATTTTTATTACAATCCTTGTTCTAATGGATTAATGGTTTCAATACGTTTTTTTCTAAATCAATTGATTTATTTAACTTATAAAAGAAATTTAAGATATAATTCTAGCAATTTCAAAGATAAATTTTAAAATAAATTTATAATTTTCTTAAAATTTCCGTATGAATTTTCCTTCTATAAACTAATATTTTCAACCATTTCAATTAATTGATTATAACAAATTCTATAAATGAATACAAACAATTTTTAAAATTTTAATTAACTCAAAAATAGGGGCTCAAAATTTTGAACCCCTATTAAAGTATATATATATTCTAGCTTTTAGTTATTGAATCATTTAATTCAGAGCTTAAACTTGAATTAAATGACCCATCTGAATTTAATACTATTAATTGAAAGGGCATATTATCAACAGGTATTTCTATTGACCAACTATTAGTACTATCTGAAGATGATTTTATTTTTTTATATAAATTTCCAGAACCTTTAATAGTATTAAATACATTTCTTAAAGTATAATAATAAGAGCCTGTATCAAATATATTTATATTTTCAAATGCATATGAATAATTTCCATCTGTTACAGAAAACGAAGTATTTATATTTAATTTTTCAGTAGATATTGTTGAATCTCCAGATAAAATTAACGCTTTCCCAAAATTTTCTATTACTGTTTCAAAACTATCTCCTGTTGCAATTTCAATTGAGTCATATCCTGTTCCTGTGTTAGTCATTATACTTTTTAAAACATCTAAATTATCTCTACAATAAGCTCTTGTTAAATAAAGTCCCAAAACTCCGTTTACTGCATAATTCCCTAATCCAAAAGAACTTGTACATATAGTAGGATAATAATTATAATAATAGTTAAAGTATGGTATTCTATCTTTGCTTCCTTCTACCTCTCCTGTTACTCCATTTATTTTAATCTTATCATCAATTAAATCTTCACTTATCATTGCCATCATTTCATTTAGCCAAATTTCAGGAGATGTTTTTAATCCCAATGCTTTTATTATCTTTTGATACCAAACTACCATATGTGTAAACTCATGGGCTAATGTGCTATAACAAGCGTTATAATAATAATCGTCATATCCTGTATTAGCTGTTTTACTATATAATGCGGCATCTATATAAAAAATATTTCTTTGATTTGAATTGCTATAATTCTTATAAGTATCTACATTGTAAAAGTATCCAACTACATAACCATCATCACTTGGATAAGTTGTATTTAAGGGTGTCAACAATATATCTATTGTGTCAGTTGCTGAAATCAAACTACTATAGCCTGTATCTCCCCATTCTTCTCCATATATATTTGTAATTAGCGAATAAATACTATTATCTGTATCACTAGAATTATAAAATGAATCAGCAATATCTTGTGCTTCATCTTCTGTAATTTCAGAAGTATAATCATTGGCAACCCAAACATTAATTGTTCTATCTCCTGTATTTTGTGCCATTAATATTGCTGTAACTGTAGTTAGTGTGTCACTTTCAGTACTTTGGTTAGTTACATATGTATAAAATTCTTCACTACTGGAACCAACAGTTAATGAACTTGCACTTTTTATAGATTTTGAAATTGTACTTGAGTTACTTTTTTCAATGTCTGGTATATCTTTATTTAGTTTCCCACCTATATCTAATATTTTAGGTGGTTTATTATTTTCAGTAGTATTTGCAGTTGTTGTACTATTTAATGTACTTGTTGTATTTTCATTTTTTATAGTAACACTACTTCCAACACTATAACTACTAAAATTTTCATTATTCGCTACTAAATACACTGTAGAATTTGATAAATTAGAACTAGAAAAAGTATATGTTCCTGCCTCTCCTGTTCCATTTGCAATGGAGCTACCATCACTGGTGGTAGAAGTTGTGCTAATTGCTGTAGTTGAAGAACTTCCTCCACCACAAGATACTAAATAAACTAAAAACAATGCTAATAAAATTATATTTTTTTTCATAATTCTCTCCTAAGTTAATAAAAATAAAAGTAATTTTAATTTACTATATATTTAGGTAGATTATGTGACAATTTTAAAAATAAAAACTCAACTATTTCTAGTTGAGTTTAAAAGATTATTGTTTTTGTATTGAGTTAGTTAACT
Source organism: Fusobacteriaceae bacterium (assembly GCA_016938425.1). Lineage (GTDB taxonomy): Bacteria > Fusobacteriota > Fusobacteriia > Fusobacteriales > Fusobacteriaceae > JAFGUR01. The sequence goes on along the minus strand of JAFGUR010000085.1, from coordinate 5,265 downwards.
CATCTGATAAAATCTTATCATAAGAACCATCACTATTTTTCACTATAACTTGGAATCCAAGATTACTTGTTTCGGGTGCTTCAAATGTCCAGTTTCCACTATCACCAGTTAATCCTTTTAATTTAATATACATATTTGATGAACCTTGTATAGTTGCCAAATCATAATTAAAGCTTCCATATCCAGAAAAAATATTTATAGGTTCAAAATTGTATGTATATCCATTTGATGTAAGGTTAAATGAACTATTCATTCTTAATCTATTATCATATGAAGAGCTATCTATATTTGATAACATCAAAGCTTTCCCAAATCTCTTTTGTATATCAATAAAATTATCTCCTGTTGCCGATTCTATTGAATCATAACCTGTTCCCGAATTTGTCATTATTTTCTTTAATACATTTAAATCTCTATAAGCTCTAGTTAAATATAATCCAAAAACTCCATCAACTGCATAATTTTCTAAAGTAAAGCTATTATCTTGGTCTACTATAGGAACATTATTATATTCATCTATAAATTCGTCTATTCTAGTTTTGCTACCTGTAGATGATATTTTATTATCTATCAAATCTTCACTTATCATTGCCATCATTTCATTAAGCCAATTTGAGGGAGAAATTCCATTATTTTTTATTGTCTTTTGATACCACATAAGCATATGTGTAAATTCATGTGCTAATGTACTAAACATTTCAGTTTTATTACTTGGGAATAATACTGAATCTATGTAAAAAATATTTCCTTGATTAGACCAGCTTTTACTAGTTTTTAGATATGTGTCATCTGAACTAAAATATCCTCCAACATATCCATTACTTGAAGAATAATTTTTATTTAAAGGCGTTAATACTATATCTATAGTTCCACTTGTGTTACTTCCAGCAATCAAATTACTATAATTATGTGACCCCCATTCATTACCATAAAGATTTATTAAATTAGTATATATGCTATCAGATGTTGAAGATGAGTTATAAAACTTATTCATTAATTCATTTAAATCATTTGTACCAACAGTGCTCCCATTTTTTAACCAAATATTAAACTTTACTGTTCTTCCGTTAAAACTTCCTGTTTTTTGTACTTTTAATGTAGCAGTTATTGATTGTTCTGTATCATATATCTGATTTCCAACTATTTCTGTTACATAAGTAATAAATGTTCTTGTGTCATCAACAACATAATTTAAGGAATTTATACTTTTATTTATTGTTTCACTATTTCCAACTTTTTTTTCTAACTTTGGCGAATTTTCCCTAAATTTTGATCCAATATCCACAAATTTTATGCCCTCTTTATTTTTATTATAATCCATAGATTTTCCTGTTAATATTGAAGTACTTTTCCCAGTAACGTTCAAATCATAATAATTACTATCTTCTAAATCAGTAAAAGATTCTATTAAATAAACCTCTTTATTTGTTAAACCATTAGTTTTTTCTAACTTATATTTTATTATATTTTTTTTTTGATTTCCATCATTTGAAATTCCACCACTTCCACCACACGAAATCAAAATTGTTGAAATCATAATTGTCATCAAAATTATTTTTTTCATAAATTCCCCTTTATACTAATTTTTTATTATTCCTGGTCCATTGTAAATAAAATCATGTTCTGAATAATCCTTCAATGATTTAAATGGTTCTTTTTTTAATACAGTGTTTATTTTATTTGTATCTATAAAAGCTTCTCCACCACTCCATTGAACTTTTATCCAATTATTCGGTGTATTTTTCTTTTGAGCTATTCCCAAATAAAATCCATTTTCAATATCTTTTGAAGTTATAACTTCATTTGTTTTACTAATATAAAGTTTTTCATCCAATGGAAAATATTGATGTTTTCCCCATGTATTATTATTAGAAACAAATTCATAAGATGTTTTACTATCACTAACATAAGCAAATAATGTCGGAATATATATTCCATTTACTTTTAATTTTCCAATTTGACCTTCTGATTTTGAACCTTTTGCTGTATACTCAATTTCATGAGTAATTAAACCCTTATTATTTGCTGTTTGCAAACTGGTACAAGAAATAATAAATGTTAAAAACGAAACTAGTATTACTACTTTTTTCATCCCTTTACCTCCTCAAAATATTTTTTTCATAAATCCAACCCTCTAATATTCTATATGTATTTATAATTATAGTCAAGTTTAATTTCTAAATATTATACTCTTTAAATTTTCTTTTATTTTATTTAATAAAAAACAGGAATCTTTTAAAATCCCTGTTTTTCTTAATAAATATATATAATTTCCTATCTAAAGTTCATTGGATTTAATGAATTTCCATTTAATCTAACTTCAAAATGTAAATGAGGCCCTGTAACTTTCCCTGTTGCTCCTGTTTGTCCAATATATTCACCCATTTTGACACTTTGCCCTACTTTTACAGACAATTTGTTCATATGTGCATATCTTGTTTCATAACCATTTTTATGTTTAATAATAATTATTTTTCCATATCCACTCATGTTCCCTGCATAAGATACTGTTCCATCTGCTGCTGCATAACAAGACTCGTATCTTACTGGAGTATCAATACCTTGATGGAAAATATATCTTTTATAAATTGGATGATATCTTCTACCCCATCCACTATTAACCCCTGCCCATCTTACTGGCCATTTAATAGCAAATCCTCCAACACTCTTACCTATTTTCCCTCCACCTGTAGCTTTCCCAGCAGATGAACCACCTTTTGGTCTACTTAAAGGTTTTGTTTTTAACTCAACTATTTGATTTTTATCAATTTTATCTTGAGCTATTCTATCTTTATATGATTTAAGGTCTGGGTTTTTCAATATTAATTCTCTACCTGGTAAAACCTCTGTTGTTTCTAAACCATTAACTCTCAATATATCTGTAACATTTACTCCAAACTTATTTGCAATAGATAGTAATGTTTCTCCCTTTTCTACCTTATAATTAATATAATCACCATTATAAATAGTAATCTTTAATCCAATTTTTAAATATTTATCTAAATCTGGATTATTATATTTTAATACTTCTTCGCTTATTCCAAATTTTTTACCTAAAGAATAAATTGTATCTCCTTTAGAGACAATATACTCTTTCTTTTCTACTTTTTCTGCAAATCCACCAGATAAGGCTTCTTCTAAATTGTACTCTCTTTCATAAAGTTGATAGTCATTAATCACAGAATTAGGGTCAACTTGTTCATCTTCAACTATATATCCTAAGTCTTCTCCACTACCTTCCATCAGTGTATTAAAATCTGAGAAATCATCTGTTGCGATTGGTTCAGCTTTTGAGAAATGACTATATGCGGCAAAGTACACACCACTACCAAGTAATACTACCATTGTTAGTATAAATATTACTTGTACTTCTTTTCTACTAAACATCATTTCCTCCCTGCTGGTATTTCTCTATAAGTTTTTCATTGGAATCAAAAGATTTAATTGTATCTATAAGCTTTTTAGCTGCTTGTGCCTTGTCTAATTTTGCTAAGTATCTTCTGATCTCCCAAATAGTATCTAATTTTTTATTCTCTATTAATAACTCTTCTTTTCTTGTCCCACTACGCAATATATCAATTGCAGGGAATATCCTAAGCTCTGATAAACTTCTATCTAAATGGATTTCCATATTTCCTGTTCCTTTAAATTCTTCGTAAATTACATCATCCATTCTACTTCCTGTATCAATTAATGCAGTTGCAATTATTGTCAAACTTCCACCTTTTCTAATATTTCTTGCACTTCCAAAGAATTTTTTTGGTGAATAAAGTGCAACTGGGTCAATTCCCCCTGAAATTAATTTTCCTGATGATGGCATAACAATATTATAAGCTCTTGCCAATCTTGTTAAGCTATCCATTAATATAATTACATCTTTTCCATCTTCTACCAATCTCTTTGCTTTTTCCATAACTTCTTCTGTAACCTTAATATGATTTCTTGGGTCTTCATCAAAAGTTGATGCATAAACTGTAGCACCATGAACAGTCTCTTTAATATCTGTAACTTCTTCTGGCCTCTCATCTATAAGTAAAATCCAAGTTTCAATATCTTCTCCATAATTAGCAATTATATTATTTGCAAGCTGACTTATAAGCATAGTTTTACCTGCTTTTGGAGGTGCAATAATAAGACCTCTTTGTCCAAGTCCAATAGGTGCCACTAAATCAATAATTCTACCTGCAACATTGTCCTTTTCTGTTGTTTCTTGTATCACTTGTTTTGTTGGATAATAAGGAACTAAGTCATCAAATTGAACTCTATTCATTATTACATCAAGCTCTTTCCCATTAACAAGTAATAATTTTTTTAATGCATAGTTTTTTTCTTCTGGAGTTGGAGTTCTAATTTCACCTAATACAACATCTCCATTTCTAAGTAAAAATTTCTTAACTTGAGAAGCTGATACATAGATATCCTTTTCCAAATTTGAAACTCTTAGAAATCCATATCCATCTGGTAAAATTTCTAATTGCCCATATCCATAGATTTCTCCATTAACTAGAGCACTTTCAACTAAAATTTTATAACATAATTCTTCTTTATTTAAAAGAGTTGCTTTTTCTATTGGAAAATCTTTAGCTAGTTCTCGTAGCTCCTTAACCTTTAGTTTAATAACCTCTTCAGGTATAAGCTTCATACTTTCCTCCTACATTCTTCCTAATTCTAAATAGGTTTTTATTCCTGATATAAATCCTCTAGCATTAAACGGCTTTGATATAAAACCATCAGCTCCTGCTGAAAATGATTCTTTTTTATCATAAGCAGAAATTTTTGCAGAAAACATTACTATAGGTACACTATCTAATTCTTTATTTTGTCTAAATTTTTTACAAACTTCTACCCCATCTAACTCAGGCATCATTATATCTAATATAATTAAATCAGGTATTACCTTTCCTTCAATTACTTCTAGTGCCTCTATCCCATCATATGCTTTAATCACTTCATAACCTTCTAATTCAAGTAACATCTCTACGACTTCTACTACATCAACTTCATCATCTACTACCAAAATTTTTTTCATTACCAAAACCCTCCACAATTAGATTACCAAACCCATAACAAAGAAATTCTATTAAAGAAGAGCATTTTTGAAAAACAGCAAAGTATTTCAATGTTTTTATTGTTTTAAATAAAAAGATTATTTTAAAAAGTATTTTTTACTAAGTGACTTCAAATCATAATTTAAAATTTTCATCCTTATATTTATACCACAAATTATGCTCATTTACAAGTTATCATTAATCTATAATATATATT
>JAFGUR010000007.1 GCA_016938425.1 Fusobacteriaceae bacterium | reverse complement strand
GTCTATATCAAAACCCTCTTTTGCCAAAACAACATTAGTTCCTACTGCCATAGACATATAGTAAATTTTATTTTCTTTTTTATCACTAAAATATCTAAAACCACCAGTTAACGGAATAAGCTCCAAAGTATTTTTAGCTGCATCCATATGATAATTTTCATATTGAACACTTGTTATAAAATCAATATGATTATAAATATTTTTTGTAAGTGTTAACTTGACACTCGGTCTATATTCAGAAAAAGATTCTTTTACATCTGTCTTATCTATTTTCATTTTCCCATAATAATCTTGACCTAAAAAAATATTTAACCCAAAATCCTCACTAAACATAAAAGTACACAAAGTAAAAAATATAACTAATTTTTTCATGATTTTCTCCTAAAATTTAAATTCTAAATTGTATGCAAGTTGATAATTATTTTCCTTGTTTTTCATTACTGTCCAAGAACCTTGAACATCATTATCTTTATAGCCCATCTTATTAGCTAATGTTCCTATTGGATCTATCAAGACCAATGCTGTTTTCCCAATAATTTTGGAATTCCCTACTTTTCCATCATTCAATAAAATTTTATTTTCAACTCCAAGCATAAATTCTCCTAAAATTGATCCTATTCCTGGAGTTATTATTATATCTTGTATGGAAGGGGCTTCTGCAAATCCCTCAATTCCCATTTCCCAAAAAAAAGATGACATCGCAAATGAATAAAGGAATGAGTGGAATTCATCATATCCTGATTTTCTTGCTGCTATATAATATACAGCTCCAACATAAGGATGAGCAACAAAATTAAAAAAGATATTGTCTGGGTCCCAAATAACGCCTCTATTAGTAAGGTTATTCTTATATTTATTTCCAATACCTTTTAATTCCGCTTTGTCCCAACCTGTAAAATCTCCTGGTAATAAATATAAAACTCCCATTGTTCCAACTGCAAATATTGAAATAGACTTTGTCTGATTTTTTAATCTTTGAAAATTTGGTTCTCCAAAGTTATATTTTCCAATTGGTTCTTCAACATTTAATGAAATTGCTTTCGGTGATGTTACATTCGTTTCTTCTAACATATCTAGTTTTATTGAACTTGCAGTACTTACATCATTACTATTAATTATATTTATATCTCCTAATTTTTCTTCTTCTTGAGCAAAAATTAAACAGCCTAAAAACATAAAAAAATAAATTTTCTTTAACATAGTATTCTCTACCTCAATCTTAATAAATTTTAATCCTAAATATTCTAACTCTAAATAAGAAATAAATCAAGCTTTAGAAAAAAAGAAATGTGATTTTCACATTTCTCTTAATACAGCAAGTTTAAAATTTCCTTTTTAATATTAAAAAAATCTGGGTTTATTGTATCTTCTACCGACTCTCTCAATTCAAAATTTACAGAAAATTCTTTTAAAATTGTTCCTGGTCGCTTTCCTATAACATATATTCTATCTGAAAGATATAAAGCTTCCTCTATATCATGTGTTATAAACAAAACTGTATGATTATATTTTTTACAAATTTTTGAAAGCCACTCCTGTAAATTAATTCTAGTAATTGCATCTAAAGCTCCAAATGGTTCATCAAGCAAGATAATTTCACTATTTATTAAAAAAGTTCTTAATAGTGCAGCCCTTTGCTTCATTCCTCCACTTAAATCTTTTGGATAATAATCCTCAAATCCTTTTAATCCAAAATCTTCAATCATTAAATTTATT
>JAFGUR010000084.1 GCA_016938425.1 Fusobacteriaceae bacterium | reverse complement strand
TCAAAGAGATTTTTCTTAACCTTTCTAGAAACCAACTGAATTTATCTTCTAAGTTGTTTGAGAATAAAGGGTTTAAAAATATTTTTTTAATGGATTCGAGCGAAATAAAGCTTCCTGTTAATCATAAAGATAAATATAAAGGTTCAAACAAATCAAATCCTTCTGTATTAAAGGTTAATCTACTAATTGAATTATTAGGCTATTCGCTTGAGAATTTAGTAGTTTCAGAAGGTAGAATGAATGAACACAACTTCTCAAAATATGTATATGATAAATTATCAGTAGATTCTTTAGTCATGAAAGATTTAGGTTACTATAAGTATGATGACTTAAAACAAAGGTGCGCACTTCATCTCAAGAGTAAGAGCAGGGGCTAGGCTGTATAAGCATAATCCTAATCCTACTCTAAAAAAAGATGGAACTATATTGAAAAAATCTGAATATATTGAAACTAAAGCCAGTATTTTAGGTGAATAATTAGAAATAGGAGAAGTAAAAGAATATGCATTTTTATTAGGTAAGGATAAAAGGTCTTATAGAGTAATTGTAAAAAGGAAAGTAAAAATAGAAAGTTAAAATTAGTAGAAAAACGTGAAAAAAGAGCAAAATTCGAATCAAAAAATGCTAAAAATTCTATAGAAATAAGTGCTTACATAACAAATTATGAAGGATTAAAGAAAGAAGATATTGTTGAACTTTATAGGTTAAGATGGCAAAGAGAATTGCTGTTCAAAGTATTTAAATCAGATTTTAAAATAGATAAACTAAAAAATATGAAGATAGAGCATATTGAAGTTCATATTTATGCAACATTAATTAAGACACTATTGATTATCGAGTTAAGTAAAAGAATAAATGGTGGATTTATGAAGGAACATAGTATACGCAGAATAATTAAAAGCATTAAAGGAATTCTTGATAATTTCCTAGAAAAGATTAATGATGAACGGGAGTTTGAGCGCATGTTAGAGAAAATCAAAAGAATAATATCTCAAAAAATAAAAAAGTCCCCAGCAT